>JAJTCL010000470.1 GCA_021323255.1 Propionibacteriaceae bacterium
CACCGCGCCGATCTCCCAGACTGCAAACCTCGCTCGCTCCACCCGCGGCACCTGACCAGTTTCTCAGAGCTGCCCGCCCAAATCGCTCGCAGCTGTCTAGGTGCGCTCAGCTAGAAGCACCTCGGCAATGGTGCGATGCTCGGGATAGATGTGCCCCTCATGGAACCTGACGAGGTCCCATACGGCGTTCTGGAGCACTCGGCCCAAGGTCAAGCCAGCCGCGCGTGACCGGTCCACCTCGAGGATCTCAGTCATGAGATCGAATCGGCGCAGCAACGCCCGCGCCACGCTGCCAGTCTCGACAAGATCGTCCCAGCGGTTCCACAACGCCGGCAACAGCTCGAAACCTGAATCGCCGCTGAGCGGCTTGGGATCGATGGCCTTCCATTCGCTCACCCCGTCCAATGTGGAAAGCGTGTTGAAGTAATGCAGATCCCAGTGCAACAACCGATCCTCCAACGGATCTGTGATCAGCTCTTGGAACCGAGCCACACAGTTGATCAAGAGCCGGCGCTCCTCCGGGTCACCCACAAGCCGGACCGCTTCGGGGGCACCTGACAGGGTGGCCGCTGCGACATCGCGCAGGCGGCGCAGCCCTGCTGGCGCGGGCACGGAATTAAGGTCCACCAATAGCTGTGCGATGATCTCGGCCGCAGCCAGGTCGTCCTTCATCGTCGAAAGGTCTCGCGAGGCATCGAGCCGCTCGAGCAGCATGGCACCTGAATCAGGATCGTGTGCACCAAAGGCGGTGTCCCCGTCTACCTCCAGCTGCCACCGATCAATGCAGACGGCGGCGAGCGCCGGCAGCGCTGCAACCCAGACCCGACCCGACTCGCCCGAGTATTTCTGATGCGAAGCAGCCAGTTCGGTGGGCACGATGACCTGGCCCTCGGCGAACACTGCTCTAGGTGCGTCGGAGGTCGTTGGCGGTCCTGAGCACCGGTGGTCCACCGAGTATGTGCTCCAGGTCGGGAGTGCTGGTGCGGACCTGGAAGGTTGCGTTCTGGCCAGCGATCAAGGTAACCAGCGCTTCATCCACAGTGGCGTCTGCGGCCGCTCGATCGACCAACAGCGTGACGTCCCGAGCGAGGGAGCGAGCTGTGACCTGCACGGCGTACCCGTCAGCCGTCGGGGTGACCTTCACCTCGACCGGGCTCGGGTCAAGGGCCAGCTCGATGTCCTCGACGAAGGTGTGCACCGTGGTCAGGGCATCGAACCGGGCGACGACAATCTCAGCGCTTGGGTCCTCAGGTGTGGAGAACTCGGCGGCGAGAGAGATCGGGGTAGCCGTTCTCGGCTCGACGGCGACCTCAACGATCACCTGCGCGAGTGTTACACCATTGAGGCTTTGGCGGCTCAGCTCCAGCTCCCCCTGCCAGGGCAGGTCGGTGTCGTTGAGTACCACAGCCGAGACGATGCCATCCTCGGTGACAAAGATCACGTTCCGCGGCGCAAACGCGCGCCGGATCGCGTACCACAGCGGCTTGGGACGTTCCTCAAAGTCGATCGCCGCCCATGAGGTCACCGGCCAGCAGTCATTGAGTTGCCAGACGATCGCACCCGCGGTCCGCGGCCACCATCGCCGGTAGTGGTCGATCGCGTAGCTCACAGCGCGTGCCTGATTGAGCTGGGTGGCCCAGTGCCAATCCGAGAAGTCGTCGGGCACACCGATGTGTGGGACGAGCCCCCGATCGAGCTTGCCGTTTCCGTCGTCAGCCTTCTGGTGGAGAAGGAAGTTCGCATCGTTCTTGGGATCGCTTGCCGCGTCCAGCGCGCCTCCGCCGACAGCGTGCACCCAGTCGATCAAGGTGCGCCAAGCAGGCGGAGCCTGGAATCCGAACTCCGAGCAAAATCTGGGAATCTCGCTGCGGTATGCGGTGTAGTCGATGGCATTCCAGACTTCCCACTGGTGGTGAGTGCCGTGGTCGGGATCATTGGGATGGAGGTGTTCGCTGTCCGAGCGCGGCGAGTACGGGCTGTTTTCGCAATACGGGCGGGTCGGATCAAGCTCGCCCACAATGGTGCGAAAGAGTTCGTAGGCGTAGCGCGCTCCCCAGGTACGTCCGTCGAGCCGCTCCTTCCAGTTCCAATCCTCCTGGCCCCAGAGGTTTTCATTGCCGCCGTTGAACAGCACCAGCGACGGATAGGGCATCAGTCGCACCACATTCTCGCGGGCCTCGGCTTCGATCTCCTCCCACAGCGGAGACTCTTCTGGGTACGCCGCGCAGGCCAGCAGGAAGTCCTGCCAGACCAGCAGTCCGCGCTCATCGCAGGCCCGGTAGAAGTCGTCGCTCTCGAAAATGCCACCACCCCAGATACGGAGCAGGTTGACGTTTGCGGCCAGTGCCTGGTCCAGCCGGCCTTGCACCCGCTCAGCGGTGATTCGAGTCAGGAAGTGATCATCAGGAATCCAATTCATGCCTTTGACGAACACCGGTCGACCGTTGATCGAAATGGTGAAAGCGGTGCCGACATCGTCGCGGGAGGTGTTCAGTTCGACGGTGCGGAAGCCGATCCTGCGCTGCCATCGGTCGAGTACTTCATCGACTGTCGACAGCGTGACGTTGAGGTCGGCCAGCGGCTGGTCACCGTAGCCAGCCGGCCACCAAAGAGGCGCATCGGGGACCTCGATGA
>JAJTCL010000115.1 GCA_021323255.1 Propionibacteriaceae bacterium
AGAACACCTACATGGCTGAGAAGTTCACCAACATCCCAGGGTCGAGTGTCCCGCTCAACGAGACCATCGAGTCGTTCCGGATGGTATGCGACGGAGAAGTTGATCACATTGCTGAGCAGGCATTCTTCAACGTCGGCAGCATGGAGGACGTCGAGCGTCGCTGGTCGGAGCTGCAGAAGGAAGCCTGATCTTAGACCCTCGGACAGGATCTGCTGGCGAAGTGACGCGGTGAGCAAAGTCGGCCCTAGACTCGACGGGTCGAGAGGCCTGCCGGGAATGGAGCGAAATGGCTGAACCCATGCAAGTGGAAGTCGTCTCGGCCGATCGGGTGGTGTGGTCGGGCAAGTCTTCCAACGTCATTGCCAAGACTGTCGAGGGTGAGATCGGTATCCTGCCAGGCCATGAACCCGTGCTCGGGGTGCTGGAGCCCAGCGCCGTTGTGATCTTCTGCGAAGACGGCCCCCGAGAGATCGTTGCCGTGGACGGCGGCTTCATTTCCGTCTCTCAGGGACGGGTTTCGATCTTGAGTGAGTACGCCCGGATGGCCGACGAGGTGACCGTCGCCCAGGCGGAGAAGGAGTTGGCTGAGGCACAAAGAGTTCTCGACTCGGGCGACGGAAGTGACGAGGATCGAAAGCATCTCCTGCGGGCGACCGCCCAGCTTCGCGCGGCGCAAAAGGCGCAGTAGGGTCGCTGCTACACACACGCGTGCGATCTGAGGACGTTCATGCACGGCTGGCTCGGGGTCGTTCAGGTCCTCGGCGTGCTCCTCGGCCTGCTGGCCGTTAGCCTGCTGATGCTCGCCGTCCGCCGTCGCTGGATTGATCGCCTCGGTGGCACGTTCGCCTGCAGTCTCCGGCTGCGGATGTCGACTCCGGGCGCCGGTTGGGTGCTCGGAGTCGGGCGTTATAGCGAGGGAATCCTGGAGTGGTTCCGATTTTTCTCCTATTCGCTACGACCGCGAATGGTCTTCCCTCGACGGAGCGTACGCGTGCTGGAGACGCGGATTCCGGATCCTGTCGAGGCGGTGGCACTCAACACCGATGAGAAAGTACTCCGCATCGAGATGCACGATGGTCGTGGCGAGGCCGAGTGGGAGCTGGCTATGAGCGAGGAGTCGCTGACCGGTCTGCTGAGCTGGTTGGAAGCGGCACCCCCGGGCGTACGCCGATTCGAGTAAGTCGCGATCCTATTCTTTGGTGGCGAAAGCCGCATCGAAGGAGGAGGCCGAGGGCCGGATGCCGTTCATGCTCCGGATGAAGTCGAGAGCTTCGGGAGCACCGTCGAGTCGGTCCATGCCGGCGTCCTCCCACTCGATGGATATCGGTCCGTCGTAGCCGATGTGGTTGAGCATCCGGAAGATGTCCTCCCATCGGGTGTCGCCATGGCCGGTGGAGATGAAATCCCAGCCGCGTCGCGGGTCTGCCCATGGGAGGTGTGAGGACAGTCGGCCGTTGCGGCCATTATTCATCCTGATCTTGGTGTCCTTGCAGTCCACGTGGTAAATGCGGTCCCGGAAATCCCAGAGGAAGCCGACGTAGTCGAGGTCTTGCCACACCATGTGCGACGGATCGAAGTTGAGGCCAAAGCCGGGCCGGTTGGCGATCGCCTCCAAGGTGGCGACGGTCGACCAGTAGTCGTACGCGATCTCGCTGGGATGGACCTCATGGGCGAAGCGGATGCCCACCTCGTCGAAGACGTCGATGATCGGATTCCAGCGGTCGGCGAAATCGGCGTAACCGGCCTGGATGACCTTGTCGTCGACCGGCGGGAACATGGCCACGTAGTGCCAGATGGCTGATCCGGTGAATCCGACCACAGTGTCCACGCCGAAGGCGGCGGCTGCGCGCGCGGTGGTCTTCATCTCCTCAGCGGCCCGCTGACGCACGCCCTCCGGGTCACCGTCACCCCAGACCCGTGAGTTGACCATGTTCTTGTAACGGTCGTCGATGATCGCCTCACAGACGGCCTGGCCGTGGAGGTGATTGGAGATTGCCCAGCAGCCGAGCCCGTGCTGCTCCAGGATGTCCCTGCGGCCTTGCAGGTAGCCCTCGTCCTCCACCGCCTTGACGACATCGAAATGATCACCCCAGCAGGCAATCTCGAGACCGTCGTAACCCCAGCTCCCGGCAAGCCGGCATACCTCCTCAAAGGGGAGGTCGGCCCACTGTCCGGTGAACAACGTGACCGGTCTCGGCTGAGCCGACTCGGCCTTGCCGGTGGCTTCCTTCAGACCGCGGTTATGATCCAACATCTCGTCCTCCTGGTTGGGGCTTACGGCTTTGGTTGAGGTTGGTTTTCTGGCACCAAGCCGTGGCTTCGGTCACCACCGGGTACCCAGAGCACATCGCCGTCGATTCCGTTGACGACCCTGGTAAGGATGAACAGCAGGTCCGACAGCCGGTTCAGATAGGTGATCGCCAGCGTGCTGACCCCCCCGGGAAGCCGGGAGTTTGCAACCGCTTCAGTTCCGTACGCCTGGACGGCTGCCCATGCTGCGCGCTCAGCGCGCCGCACCACCGTGCGCGCCAGATGCAGCTGCGCGGCAGCCGGCGAACCACCAGGGAGGATGAATGACTTCAAGTTCGGTAGTGGATCGCCGAACTGGTCACACCAGGCCTCCAACCTGTCCACGTACTCCTGTGTGATGCGAAGTTCTGGTGGGGGATCGGTCGAGGGAGGCACGCGTAGTGGTGTCGAAAGATCAGCTCCGACATCGAACATCTCGTTCTGGACGCTTCGGAGCACCGCGGCAACGTCGTCGGGCAGGTCACCGGCGGCCAGGGCGACCCCGATTGCAGAGTTGGCCTCGTCCACATCTCCGTACGCCTCGACCCGCGGATCGGTCTTGCTGACCTGCGACAGATCGGAAAGCTGGGTCTGCCCGGCATCGCCTGTCCGAGTGTAGATGCGGGTCAGCCGAACCATGATCACACCCTACGCAGCGGAATCGCTACGGCGCGGCGCGGGTCGTGGGGACGTAACCGGGTCAGGCTTGTCGCTACCACGAAGCGGCTTTGAGCTGTGGCACAGTACAACGGTGAACCAGCTGCAAGCGCGAGACCGAGGCGCGAGCAGCCCCAACATCGGCCTCGGCCGCGCAGCCGCAATCCTGATTGTTGCGGCTGCAGTGCTGATCAGTGGTTGTGGTCAGATCCCTAGCCCCATGCCAGCACCGGATGCGCCGGCAAGCTCGGTCGCACCCTCGCCGATACCGAGCGCCAGCGGGATAGGCGGCGCGACAGGGGATGTTTGCGAGTATTCGGTATCAGGTGACGCAGCGCGGCCGGTTACGCCACCGCCGACCACAGGTGTGCCAACGAGCGGCACGATCAGCTACGTGCTTGCGATGTCGAATGGCAAGGTCACGATCACCTTGGATCGAACGAAGGCCCCATGCACCGTCAACTCCTTCGTCTCATTGGTCGACCAGGGCTACTTCGACAACACCAAGTGCCATCGGCTGGCGGATTCGGGAATCTTCGTCCTGCAGTGCGGTGACCCGACCGGCACCGGGAACGGTGGCCCAGGCTACGAATTTGCCAATGAGACCGACGGTACGGAGTCCTACACCGAAGGTGTTGTTGCTATGGCGAACGGCGGCCCGGGTACGAACGGTTCACAGTTCTTCCTGGTCTGGGCAGACTCGACCAGCCTCGATCAGACTCCGAACTTCACGATCTTCGGCACGATGGACAAGGCCTCACGCGACGTGGTGGCATCAATGGCCGGAGAGGGCCAGGACGGCAGCAATGCCGATGGGACGGGTCGGCCTAACAACCCGTGTGAGATTACGACGGTTACCAGGGCTTGAATCCCCGACGCCGGCTGATGCCGAGTGCCGGGAAAACGTGGGTAAGAGTTCGGCGGCACTTGGGAGTTTGTGACCGCGCGGGTTTCAAGATCTTTAGGTTTTCCCGGCACTCGGCACCAGCCGGCGGCGGGAGCGGACAACCTCATACAGCGTCGGTATCAAGATCTTTAGGTTTCTGGGCATCCGGCAGCAGTCGGCGTCAGGAGCGGACAACTACAGCGCGGGTTTCAAGCATCTTAGGTTTTCCTGGCACCCGACAACCAGCCGGCGTCGGGTAAACATGATCAGCGCGAGGGGCTTTTGCACCGTCCTGGATGCCGCGGGCGGCGTTGCAGGTCTTGGCTGGGGCGGGCAGGGTCACTGGTCGCGGGGTGGGCGGTTCGCGCGCTTGGGGAATCTGAGGAGCACCATGGCCAGCACGATGATGCCGAGGCCGAAGAAGCCACCAAGGATGTAGGCGCCGCGGCCCGGCATCTGAGCAGGTGGGCCCGACGGGGATGGAGTCGGCGGCAGGGTGTCCAGCGGAAAGACAGCAAGCATGATCATCACGAATTCCGTCATTGAGGGCTCCCGCGAAGAATCCAATGCCAGCTCACGGACAGCCACGATTGCACGAGGCTGCGCCGACGACACTGCCACATCTCCTTTCTCACAGCCGCAGAAACCGACGCATGATCGCGAGAAACACCTCTGGCTGCTCGCTATGCACCCAGTGGCCAGCCTCCTTGATCTTGACGAGCTGGACGCGCGGAAACAGTGCGCGCATCGCGGCAGCGTATTCCGGCTGAATGTAGGGTGATTCGTCGCCGGCCAGCCACAGCACCCGACCCTCGTACGGTTTGGCGTGCAGGTCGGGCCAGTCGCCCATTTCATCCAGGTGATCACCGAGCATCTCGAGGTTCACCTGCCACCGCCAGCCGTTGGCGCCACGATTGTCGCGACGCAAGTTCTGCAGCAGGAAGCCGCGGATGTTGGGGTCGCTGACATATCCGGCGAGCTGGGTGTCCGCATCCCGGCGACCGGTCAAGGTCTCCAAGTCGATGGCGTGCATGCCGCGTATGAAGGTTTCGAAGTCGCTGAACTCCCGAGTCGGCACCGGTGAGACATCGACCACGCACAGTCGCTCCACGAGGTCTGCCCGGAGTAACGCAAGCGTCATGGCCACCTTGCCGCCCATCGAGTGGCCGACCACGACGTACCGATCCCCATCGCCCTGAACCTTCAGCAGCTCGGCGACCTGGCCAGCCATCTCGGGATAGGAGAAGTGGTCGGTCCACTCAGAACGGCCGTGGTTCGGCAAGTCAATCAGCGTGACTCGAGCCGACTCGGCTAAGGCCTTGGCGACCGTGTTCCAGTTCCTCCCATGTCCAAACAAGCCGTGCAGAAACACCACCCGCGGTCCCGTGGTTCCGAGTTGGGTGCTGAAAAGCCCGTGCCGAGGCGCGTCCGCGTTCACGGGCGCCGTTGCCAGCAGCTCGTGTGCCAGTGCCGCCGCTCCTCGACTGCGGACTGGGAAAGCAGGCCCGGTGTGTCTGGCCAGGCCACGACATGAGGCGTTCCCGGGCGGATCTCGACGTTGCAGCCGGGACAACGGTAGGCCTTGGTTGCCGCTGCTCCCGCTACGCTGCGGACAATCCAGCGGCCGTCACTCTTGATCACCGATTTCGCATGTCCGGAGCTCAGAGGTCGGGACGGCCTGAGATGTTTACTTGGCCGTCGCGCCATGACGAACTCCTTTATTGGAGCTGCTCGCGCATCGCGCTTGGCATCCGCCGACGTTGTCGTCGCTCGCAGACCGAAAAAGCGCGTCTGCTCGCTCCTCCTCCGCTCGGCGGCGCGTGATTGCCGACGCTCGCAGCTGGGGATCGAGCATATTAGTCAGATTCAATCATGGATGCTCGTGGGAACGGCCCACTTTCTGGCGTGCGCTGACGCACGCCTCGGGGGTCCAAGGGGTCGTCCCCCTTGCCGTATCTTGTCACCGTGCGGTTGGTGATTGCCCGGTGCCAGGTTGACTACACGGGGCGGCTCACAGCACACCTGCCGATGGCGACCCGGCTGATCTTGATCAAATCTGACGGATCCGTCTCGATCCACGCGGACGACCGTGCCTACAAGCCGCTGAACTGGATGAGCCCGCCTTGCTCGCTTGTCGAGCTGGGACCGCCCCCGGCTGGCCAAGCCTCGGCATTGAACGGCGAGCCGCTGTCAGCCCTGTGGGAAGTGCGCGGTCGCGACGGCGAGACGCTGCAGATCTCGCTGGCGCAGGTGTTCCACGACTCCTCCCACGAACTCGGCGTCGATCCCGGGCTGCAGAAGGATGGCGTTGAGGCGCATCTGCAAGCGCTTCTCGCTGAACATCCCGAGGCGTTGGCACCGGGATTGTCTCTGGTCAGGCGTGAGCATCCGACACCAATCGGTCCGGTCGACCTACTGTGCAGAGATGCGGCGGGAGCGTATGTAGCCGTCGAGATCAAGCGGCGCGGAGAGATTGACGGAGCAAAACACGGTCTGACAAACGCTAGACACTGGGCCGTAGAGGTCAAGCGGATTGCCGGCCTCGAAGCCGTGGAGCAACTTACGCGCTATGTGGACTTCCTGAACCGCGACACGCTCTTGGCGCCGGTCGGCGGCATCTTGGCAGCTCAGACCATCAAGCCGCAGGCCCGGACACTGGCCGAAGACCGAGGTCTGGTGTGCGCGGTCGTGGACTACGACGCCCTTCGTGGGACCGACCCGGCGATTCCGACGCTGTTCTAACTGCACATATCCACAACTGGTGAATACCATCCACGTTCTCCATGAAGTGCCGGCCGCCAGGGTGCAGAACTGGCGTGGTGCGTCGCTTTAGGTCTCGGAGATTTGAAGATGACTGGCCGGACATGAACTTGGTTGATTTTGATCTTGAAGCGCATCTTGGGTCGGTTTGAGACTCTCAGGCGCCCTCATACACCGCCAGCTCCATGAAGGCGCACAGGTCGCGTGCCAAGGTTGGCATTCAGGTGTATCGGTTGTGTCTGGCTAACTCTCCTGATTGGAAGCCCAGGAGCGTAGGTACGACAAGGGCGAGCCGGAACGGATCACCTAAGAAGTCAGCCGGCACGACGCTACCGGCAACCGACGAGAAGAAGGGCGAGGCTGGTTACGTCCCCCATCGCAGCCCCTTATTGAGTATCCGTTCCCGCTGCGGGCTGGCGTACGCGCGCTCATCACACTTCCGGAAGACCTCACTGAGGCGGAAGCGAAGCGACTGGCGAAGTTCGTTGAGACTCGTTCCCGATCAGCGAGCAAGCACCACCGGAGAGGGGCCGGCCGAGTAGTTCGACAGGCTACCCAGGGAGAGACTGATAAGCGGGGACCAACCCGACGAGGCCGCGTGCCGCCTGCCGCGTCGAAGTCGAAGTGGCCCCGAGGGTGATCCCCTGAGCACTTTGCTTGTTGCACGCAACGACGCTCGCCACAATCGGATCGCTGCGGCGTGCCTGTTCCTGCGATTCCAGGAGACCTCTATGAAAGTGAGCTTGGGGACACATCCGCTCCCTCTGAACGGAGTTCTCAGCCGCCGATTGGGAAGGACGGCGCGAGAGAGCTCATTCGAGGGCCTGTGAGAGGTCGTTCGAAGGCTAAGCCTCGATCCACCGGTGAGTTTTGGTGCCGGTTAGTTGATCTTGATCGCGTGAATCCTTCTGGTGGGCGTGTCGTATTGGCCGGTCTGCCCGGCTTTTCCACTTGGTGTCCGTGACTGGGCGGCGGTCGGGGTCCCGGCTGGTCAGGTGACGGCTGTGATGAGGGCTCGCCAGGGGTCCTCCCAGCGCCATCGGGTGGGCATGTGCAGGGTGATCCGGCGGGCTGAGGTGGCGATCCGGGCTGCAATGTTGATCAGCTGGTCACGGATCGTGGCCGGTCGGGCGAGGGCGTGGAAGGTTGAGGCGAGGCAGCCGGCGGCGCGGGTCAGGTTGTGCGCGATGCCGGCCAGGATGAGCCAGGCTGCGTTGGCGG
>JAJTCL010000116.1 GCA_021323255.1 Propionibacteriaceae bacterium
ACCCAGCCCTCGACGAGCGCCAGCATGGTTTCCAGCCGCTCCAGAGTGGCGCGCTGCTCGGGGGTCTTCTGCGGTTCGAACAGACCTCCTTCAACCGATGAAGTCAGGTCCTCGAGGTTGCTGGCATCGAGCCTGCCGACAGCTTCCTCCAGTGCGGAGGTGTCGATGGTGATGCCGCTCGCGTACTGCTCGACCAGAGCCAGCATCTGTGACCGCAGCCAACCCGCCGAGGCGAAGAGTCGTTGTCGGGCACATTCCCGCAACGCCAGATAGAGGGTGACATCGGCGCTCGACTGCTCCAGCCCTTCGCCGAAGGCTTTGATGTTGGTCGGCAACAGCGCGACGTGGCCCGGTTCGCTCAGCGGCAGGCCGATGTCGGTGGCCCCGACCACTTCAGTTGCGAGGTTGCCCAAGCCTTGCCCAAGCTGGAGTCCGAACATGCTCGCACCCGAGGTGCGCAGCATCGGCCGCAGCATCTTTTCCATGCCGGCCATTCCCGGCATGCCGGCTGTCTCCTCGGTGCCGCCAAAGCTCAACGCGCCTTCCATCGCGTCCGCAATGTGCACGGCGACTGGCTCCACGAGCCGTCGCCAGACCGGCATCGTCTGCTCGATCCAGTCCGCCCGGCTCCACGCGGCCACGGTGGTGCTCACCCGCGGAAATCTGGTGGCTTGATCGAGCCAGATCTCAGCCAGCTCGACTGCTTCGGTGATGGCACGTTTCTGGCCCGCGTCGGGAGTCGGGTCTGGACCCAGCGAGGCGACGGTCTTTCGGGCGGTGTCCTTGGTCACTTCCCAGTTCACGCCTGACCCCGACTCAGTGCCACCGCCGGTGAACATCGAGCCGGCGCCGCCGAGCATCGCAAAGGCGCTTTGCAGCTGGGCGGCAAGCGCATTCATGTCACCACCGGCAAGGGATGAGAAGAACGCCTCGAAGGGGTTCTCGGGTTCTTTACCACCTCCGGATGGGCCGTCAGGGATCTTGCCTGAGCCTCCCGAGCCGCCCAGGCGATAGGGCTCGGGCTTGTCTTGCGGTGGGGTCTCTTCATCCTCGGGCTGATCGGCCGGATCTGGCGTTCGATCCTCGGCCATGCTCACTCCTGACACGTTGCCGACTGTGGTATTCCACCGTACGCGGCTGGCTGTGCCTTCGCCCATAAGCTGCCCGCTGATCGCTGATAGCGCAACGTATATTGCTCGCTCCGCTCGCGAGGATCGCGCTTGGGGAGTCCGACCTTGTCGTCCTCTCTCGCGAAACGAAAAGCGTGTTTCGCTCTCTCGTCCTCCAATCGTCGGCGCGCGATCCTGGGTTGCATTCCTCGTCGGATCCGTATCAGGATCGCCCCGCATGTTGCGAGCGTCGGGAATGGCGGATCCACAGCGCGACGCGCGAGCAGCAAAGCCCAGACGAAACGCGTATTAGGGTCGAGGCATGCCAGCGAAGATCCGTCAGGTCGGCATCAGCGAATCACCGCTCAGTGTCGACCAGGCGATCAGCCTGGTTTCAGGGCCTGAGGTTGGTGGCATCGCCTTGTTCGTGGGAACAGTGCGCAACTCTGACCACGGAACCGGCGTCATCTCCCTCGATTACACCCAACATCCGAGCGCAGTGGACGTGTTGACCACATGTGCGGAAGAGACCGCCGAGCAGCATGATGTTCTGGCGATAGCTGTGGAGCATCGTGTGGGCCATCTCGAGGTCGGCGACATCGCTGTAGTTGTGGCTATCGGTGCAGTTCATCGCGGCGAGGCGCTCGCCGCGTGCGCACATCTGATCAACACCCTCAAGGCCGAAGTGCCGATCTGGAAGGAGCAGCACTTCGCCTCAGGGAAATCCGAATGGGTCGGCTTGCCAGGCCAGAGTGGGCAGCCAGATGTCCAGACGGACCCATTGCCTCTGGAGGGCGCTCGCTCGGGTGTCGGTTCGGATAGGCCGTGACCCGCCAGACCTGGACCGCACTCGTCTCCGCGCTAGCGTTCATCTGCTTAGCCGTGCTGCTCGTCGTCGTTCCCGTACCTTTTGTTAGCTGGACCCCAGGCGGCACTCGGGACACGCTTGGCAACGTGGACAACGAGCCGATGATCAAGGTCCAGGGCATCGACACCTATCCCACAACGGGCCGACTGGACATGACCGTTGTGGCGATCACCCCCGCTGATGCTCGGCTCAGCCTGCCGCAAGCGTTGCTCTCCTACTGGCTCCCGCATCGCGATGCACTGCCGCGCGATGCCGTGTACGCGCCTGGCAAGACCGCCGAGCAGGTGGAGAACGAAGATGCCGACATGATGGAGACAGCTCAGGACGATGCCGTGGTGGCGGCATTGCGGGCCGACGGGCGCCCGGTCACCGAGATGCCGGCCATCTTCTCGGTGACGGTCGGAGGCCCTGCGCACAAGCTGTTGCTTCCGGGTGATCTGGTGGTATCGGTCGACGGCATTGCCACACCCGATGATGAGGCGGTGCAGGAGAGGATCCGCTCCCACAGGGTGGGGCAGAAGGTCAGATTCGTTGTCATCCGGGACAAGGTCCAGACCGATGTAACGGTGACGACCGTCGAGTCCAATGTTCAATCAGACCTCCCGGTGGTCGGCATCACGCTGGCGACCGGTTATCGCTACGACCCTGAAATTTCCTTCGACCTCGGGCAGCAGATCGGCGGCCCAAGCGCAGGTCTGGTCTTCGCGCTGGCAATCTATGACAAGATCACCAACGGACCACTGTTGGCTGGCCGGCACTTCGCCGGCACTGGAACGATCACCCCTGATGGAGATGTCCAGGCCATCGGTGGAATTCAGGAGAAAATCTCTGCAGCCCAGAAAGCTGGTGCCACCGCATTCTTCGTGCCGGCCAGCAATTGCCGTGATCTCGACGGGCTGCGAACCACCATGACGCTGATTAAAGTCGCCACTCTCAACGACGCGATCAAGGCCGTCGATGGTCTCAACAGATATGGCGACGGCGCTGTTCTTCCGCACTGCTGATGAGTCATCCGGCAATCCGGCAGACTTGGGATTTCGAGCTGGCTGCGGAACGTGCGCATACGCTGACATGTGCAGGTGCGGACGCACCGCGGAACCGCTCGGACCAGCTGGGTCGTTGCCAAGACGACGAGTTCTGAAGGAGCGGTTGAGGAGAGATGAGTTTGAGCAGTCTGCGGGTCGGCCGGCGACGAAGCGCCATCCTGCCGACATTGGTCATTGTCGCGATCATGATCGTGGCCTTCGCCATTCTCACCAGCGTATGGACCGACCGGCTGTGGTACGGCTCCTTCGGCTACGCGTCGGTCTTCAGCAAGATGCTGCTGACCAGGATCGGGCTGTTCGTGTCTTTCGGCCTGATCATGGCGACCTGTGTTGTCGCCAACGCCGCCATCGCCTACCGGCTGCGCCCGCGGCTGGGCGCGCAAGTACCGACCAGTCCGCTGCTGGAGCGCTATCGCGAGATGCTGGAATCCAGGTTCGTCTGGGTGCTGGTCGCCATAGGTACCGTCGTTGGTCTGTTTGCCGGCGGGGCGGCCAGCGGCCACGTGCTGGAGTATCTGGCCTGGCGCAACGCAACGCCGTTCGGCATCACTTCACCCCGATTCAAGCTTGATGTCGGGTTCTTCGTTTTCGCCTATCCGTGGTGGCGGTTCGCACTGTCCTTCGTCTTCTCAGTACTGGTCTTCAGCGCCATCGCCGCTGCCATCGTCCACTACACCATGGGTGGCCTCCGGTTCAGCGGCCCACAGCGCGGCGGCAGTAAGGCGGCGCAGGCTCACCTCTCGATCTTGGTCGGTCTGGCTGTGCTGGTGAAGGGTTTCAGCTACTGGTTTGACCAGTACGAGCTAGCCATTGATCGCTCAAACCGGCTATTCACCGGTATCTCCTATACCGCAGACAATGCCACGGTCACCGCCAAGATGATCTTGGCCATCATCGCCGGTATCTGTGCACTGCTGTTCTTTGCCAACGCACTGTTGCGTCGTTGGATGGTGCCGACGATCGGCCTTGTCTTGCTGTTGCTGTCAGCCATTGTGCTGGGGCTGGTCTACCCGGGCGCAGTGCAGTACTTCAGCGTCCGACCCGACGAGCCGGACAAGGAGCGTAGATACATCCAGGCCAATATCGAGGCGACCCGCGCGGCGTACGCCGTGGACAAGGTGGAGATCAGCGACTACTCCGCGAAGACGACGGCCACCGCAGGCCAGCTGCGGGCTGATGCTGAGGCGTTGCCAGGAATCCGGCTCATCGACCCCAACGTGGTTGGGCCGGCGTACGAGCAACTGCAACAGGTCCGCGGTTACTACTCGTTCCCCAAGCTCTTGGACGTGGACCGCTACACGATCGCCAACAAGGAAACCGATGCGGTCGTCGCTGTCCGGGAGATGGACCTGAGCGGAATCGAGGACAACTGGAACAACCGAAAGACCGTCTATACCCACGGGTATGGCCTGGTGGCCGCGTACGGCAACCAGCGGCAGCCCGGCGGTGAGCCGCAATGGATCGCCAAGGACATTCCGCCCACAGGGCTGATCGAGGAGCACGAGCCGCGGATCTACTTCGGGGAGCTGCACGGCCAGCGGCCGGACCAGTACTCCATCGTCGGCGCACCTGCTGGTACGCCACCCATCGAGCTGGACACGCCAGGCGGCGGTGAAGGCGGGAATCCCAAGACCTACACCTACACCGGCAAAGGCGGGGTTGAGATCGGCAACCTCTGGAATCGGCTGCTCTACGCTGCCAAGTTCGCCGACGTCAACATCTTGCTGTCCGACCGAGTCAACTCGGCATCCAAGCTCATCTATGACCGGACGCCTAGGCAGCTGGTGCAGGGCGCCGCGCCTTGGCTGAAGGTTGATGGCGACGTTTACCCGGCTGTGGTCGACGGCCGGATCGTATGGATTGCGGATGGCTACACGACATCGAACTCCTATCCGAACAGCGAGCGCGTCAACTTGAATCAGGTGACATCCGACGCGCAGACCAGCGCCGGCGGTCCGGTCGTGGCCCAACCACAAGATGATGTCAACTACATGCGGAATTCGGTGAAGGCCGTGGTCGATGCCTACGACGGCTCGGTCAAGCTCTATGCCTGGGACGAGGCCGACCCGATGCTGAAAGCCTGGACGGCAGCCTTCCCGAATGTGGTGCAGCCGAAGTCGGCGATCTCCCAAGACCTGCTGGACCACCTGCGCTACCCGCAGGACTTCTTCAAGGTGCAGCGGCAGATTCTGGCCCGTTATCACATGACGAATCCGGACAACTGGTACCAAAGGTCAAGCTTGTGGGATGTGCCGAATGACCCGGTGGCCGGCGCGTCCTCTCAGACCAAGGAGTCCCCGTTCTATCTGTCGGTGAAGTGGCCTGGCGATGAGAACCCGATCTTCTCTCTGACCAGCTCGTATGTGCCCGACAAGCGTTCGAACCTCGCCTCGTATATGGCGGTCAACGCCGACGCCAGCAATCCCGAGTACGGGCGGATGCGGATCCTGCAGATGTCGGACACCACCCAGATCGACGGGCCCGGACAGTCGTTCAACGCCATGACCACGAACGAGACCGTGGCCGACCGGCTTCGTCCATTCCTGAACCAGGGCGCGGCCAGCGCAACCTTCGGCAATCTGCTCACCCTCCCCATGGGCGGCGGCTTGCTGTATGTCACCCCGGTCTACACCCAACGCCAGGGCAGCACCGGTTCCTATCCTGCGCTGCGCTTCGTGGTGGTGCGATTCGGTCAGTCTGTCGGGATCGGGGACACCCTGCAGCAAGCGCTGGATCAGGTATTCCAGGGAAGCTCCGGTGGCACGACCGACGAAGGCGGCGCGGCCAGTGGCGACACGCCGTCGGGCGAGGCTGACAACCCCGCTGCCTCGAGGGCGCTCAATGAGGCGTCTGCAGCCTTCGATGCTGCAAACAAGGCACTGAAGGCAGGCGATCTTGGGACGTACCAGAAGAAGATGGAGGAAGCCAACGCCGCGGTGAAGCGGGCAAAAAGCGCACTTGGTCGCTGAGGTTCGCTCTGGGCGTTAGGCAGGGGACCGGATTTCAAGATCGGGAAAGCCAGCTGCGCGAAGCGGCTCGGCCAGCCGCTCGGCATCCCCGACCACGACAAGGGTCAGCTCGTCCGGACGGACGATGGAGTGGTAGGCCTCGGTGGCTGCCTCGGGCGTCACCGAACGCAACAGCGCCAAGCTGCGGTCGACATAGTCGTCGGGAAGTCCGGCGAGAATCTGGGTGGCGGCCTGATCAGCGACGCCATCAGCCGTCGCATAACGCAACGGCGACACGCCGGTGAAGAACGTGACGGCGTCGTTGACCTCCTGACTGGTGAACGGCGCGCCTTCGACCTTGATCAGTTCGTCGGTGATGGTCAGGGCATCGACCACAACCTCGGTTCGGAAAGATCCTTGGACAGCAAAGGAGCCACCCGTTCGCAGCGGGGCGAAGTTCATTCGCACCCCGTAGGTGTAGCCCTTCTCTTCCCGAAGCACCGCATTCAGCCGTGAGAGGAACGCGCCGCCCATCGCGTACGAAGCGACGCTGATCGCGGACCACCGGGCGTCCAGCCGATCGATGCCGAAACCGCCGAGCCGTACGTCGGCCTGGACCGCACCCGGCCGATCGACCAGAAGCGCTCGTGGCGGTGCGGGAACCGGCTCTTCGGCCACCACCCGTCGCTGGTCGCCGTTCCCCCACGACCCGAGGCAGCGCTCGGCCACGGTGAGCGGGTCGTCGACGAAGTCACCTGCCATGATCAGCGTCGTCCCGGCCGGCCCGAAATGATCATGATGAAACGAGCCCACCGCTTCGGGAGTCACCTGACGCACCGTGTCAGGCTCGCCTCCGTTCATCCGCGCCGCTCGCCTGCTCTCCTCGAACACCGCAGCACGGAAGGCAATGCTCGCGATCTGCGCCGAATTGGCCTGCGCCTGCTCGATCTCTGCTAGCCGCAGCTGCACGTGACGATTGACGTCGCGTTCGGCCAGCGACGGTTGTGTCACTGCCTCAGCGAACAACTCCAGAGCGCGATCCAGATGAGATGCGGGTACGTCGAGGACCGCCTGCAGCCCAGACAGAGAAAGATCGACTCCGAAACCTGCCCCCTCGGTTTCCAGTAGCTCGGCGAACTCATCTCCATCGTGTCGCAGCGTTCCTTCGTCAAGCGTCCTGGCGCAGATCGTTGCCACGCCCTCGACCTCGCGGTCTTCGGCATTGAGCGGGACGTCCAGCACCAGATAGGCCGAGACCACATGCTGGCCGGGGAGGTCAAAGATCATCACATCGACGCCGTTGCTGAGCTGAGCCCGCCTCGGTGTGGGGAACGTCCAGACAGCTGCAGGGGCGATCGCCGGCCGCGGTAGAGAGTCCCTCATGACCCCTCCTGCCGATAGATCAGGCTTGCCCGCTGGTCCGGACGGAACCACTGCCGCATGGCCTCTTGAACGTCCTCACCATCGATGGCGGTGATCTCGGCAATCCGGGAGTTGATCAAGGTTGGATCATCATGCAGCGTCGCGTACTCACCCAGCGCATCAGCACGCGAGTCGATGCGCGCCAATTCATGCAGCCAATGGCGTTCGAATTGGGCTTTGGCTCGTCGCAGCTCGTCCTCGGCCGGTCCATCGCCGAGCAACTGTTCGATCAGCTCGACGATCTCCTGCTCCAGCTGCTCTGGGCTGACGCCGTCTCGAGCCCGCGCATAGCTGAAGCCGAACGAGTTGCCACCAATCAAGCCCATGGTCGACGCTGCGGTGCTCTCTGCCTGTTCGGTACGACGTACCAGGTGCTTGTGGAGCCGCGATGTCTGACCGTGCCCGAGGATGCTGAAGGC
>JAJTCL010000117.1 GCA_021323255.1 Propionibacteriaceae bacterium
TATCCGTGGCGACGCTCGCGGTCTGCGACCACTGACCCGCAGCGAGGTGGCCAACGCGCTGGGCGTCCACGAATCGACATGCAGCCGCGCCGTCGCCGGCAAGTTCATCATGCTGCCGTCGCGCAAAGTCATCCCCATGAGCGATCTGTTCGCTGCCTCGCTGAGCATCAAACACGTGATCCAGCAGATCATCAGCGACGAGTGCGCTTCCGGCACCACCCTCAGCGATGCCCAAATCAGCGACCGCCTCCTCGATCACGGCATCCGCATCGCGCGCCGCACGGTGGCCAAGTACCGCAGCCAGATGCACATCCTGCCGTCCACGATCCGTTAGGCGCTTGCGGGTGTCGAGGATCATGCTCTGCCCGGGCCGCAGGCTAAGCACGAGCATGCGTTCCACGAACGTTTCGAACACCAGCCACTCTTCCGCGTCCTGGACTACCAGGCGCTGACCGATTCCGATCGTAGGCTGCGTGGCCAGCCAGGAGATGTGACGTCGTCACCTCGATGCTCCCCAGCCCACCGCGCGTTGGCCCCTGGCTCGACTCGGCGCGCGTTCCTAGCGCGTTCGACGCCACGACCAGGCCGATTAGGAAGCTCGCGGGCGCGCCGCAACCTCTGAAGGCTTATGCGGAACCCGGATGATTCCTGCGCTTCGGGGCAAGGCCTACCGCGGCTGATTTCGCGGTTATGGAAGGTTGCAAAGGCTGCAAAGAATGCAAAGGCTACGAGAGGTAGGAGCGACGGGAGAGGCCGAGTCCCCCGAGCCCGGGGCGGCGGCGGATATGCTGGCGTCGAGTGCGCCAGCGTGCTGCGAATCCGCCTGCACGACCTGTGGCACACGCACGCCACGTTGTTACTTCAGGCTAGCACGCAGATCAAGGCGGTCAGCGAGCAGCTAGGACATGCAAAGTCGAGCATTACGCTGGACACCTACGCGCACGTCCTACCAGTCATGCAGGATCGCGCTGCGGATGCCATCGACGCTGCCCACCTTCGGGTACCCCCTTGAGAGTTTCCGGACACTTGTTAGCAAACGGTTAGCAGATGCGGACACGCGAGAGGCGGCTCAGCAGTGAGCCGCCTTACTTTCCGCGTCATTGTGCGCTTTTCTGGGAGCGGGGGACGGGACTCGAACCCGCGACAGCCTGCGTGGGAAGTATCTCCGTCCGAGCGCTGTGGCGGGTGCTTCGATTTTCGCGTGTTCATGCGGTTTTCTCCCTTCTCCTTCCGGACCAAAAACGCGTCAGTTATCGTGTCCAAATTAGAGCGGCAACAGCGGCAAGTTCACGCTTCCAGAAGGCAAGACGGCGGTGGTCTGTCACTTCGCGGGGGCAGGCGATCGTCCCCGCCGAGCCATCAGTGAATCCATCCCAGGGTCTTGGTACTCCAACTGCCGATCTTTCCTTGCCGGACACCGCAGCTACCCCGTCGAGGTGCGGGACATCTCGTAGAAGGGGTAAGAACCGAGGTAGAGCGGGTTGTGGTGGTAGCCCTGGATGTCTTTGCGCAAAATCGTGTACCACTGCAACTGGCCGTAGTAAATCGCCGGCGGATCCAGCTCGGTGAGAATGTTCTGGGCTTCCTTCATCAGTCCCACAAGCTGCTCCTCGTCGGTGTAGGTCTCGGCCTCGGCCATAATCTCCTCGAAGCGTGCGTTGACCCAGTAGCCGGCATTGGCACCCCCTTCGCCGGTCGAGGCCTCGAGGAAGTTGGGCGCGAGTTGGTTCCACGGGTCGTTGTAGTCAGGCCACCAGCTCCAGCCGCCGAAGAAGTGGGGGCGCTCCTCGGCCGGCGCACCGCCGTACGAGAGCTGGTTCAAGGTGGCGTTGTCGAGCTCCGTCAGCTCCAGCTGAAACCCCATCTCGGCGACGTTGGCTTGGAAAAGCTGGGCGACGACGGCCTCGACCTCGTCCTCCGATTCCAGCATGTACTCGAAGCTGTCCCCCTCGACAAAGCCCCCGGACAGGATCAGCTCCTTGGCCTTGGCCAGGTCGGTCTCGTAGATGAAGCCTTCAGGGTCGTATCCCCGGACGGTGCTGGGGATGGGGCCGCTGGTGCGAGTCAGCAACCCCTTATAGGCCCCGTCGACGACTTGCTCGTAGGGAAAGGCGTAGGAGAAGCCTTGCCGGACCTCGGGGGTCTTGAGCCGGGGTGCGTTCATCGTGACCCACGTGATGTTGGTCGTGTCGTAGGTCAGCACCTGCAGGTCGGGGTTCCCCTGGAGCGCAGCGACGTCGTCCGGGGTCAGGGAGAACGTGAGGGCGTCCGCATCGCCGTTCTCGATGAGCTGGCGGCGGGTCGAGTTCTCGGGGACGACGCGGATGAGGATCTGGTCGAACTGGCTGCCATCCCAGCCCTTGTGGTAGTCGGCGAAGCGCTCGAGGACGACTCGGTCGTTGGGCACGTACTCCGTCACGCGATACGGGCCGCTGCCGGCGATGTTGTCCTGGAGCCACTGGTGGGCAAAGGGATCGTCGTCGGTCTTGTTGGCCTCGACGGCCTTCGGGTTGACGACGAAGGGGCCGTACTCGGAGGCCATCGCCGCCAGGAAGAGGGGCTGGGGGCGACCAAGGTTGAAGCGAATCGTGGTCGCGTCGACGACTTCCATCTGCTCCGGGTCCTGGACGAACCGGCTGATGACGTTGACGGGGCCGCCGCCCTGGAGCAGGAAGCGCGCGAATGAGCCCTTGACCGCCTCGGCGTCGCACGGCGTTCCGTCGTGGAACGTTGCGCCGGGAGCGAGCTTGAAGGTGTAGGTCGACTGGTCGGAGCTAGCCTCCCACGACTCGGCGAGCATTGGCTCAAACTCGTCGGTGCTGCTCCCCTTGAGCTGGAGCAGCATCTCGTAGGTGGCCAGGAAGAACATCGACGACAGGTTGTCGTAAGCGTACTGAGGGTCGAGGTCGGAAAACCCGCTCGGGATGATGACTGTGAGCGATCCGCTCCCCTCCTGTGCTACCGAAAGCCGGGCAGGGGCGGCCTGAGGGGAAGATGCCCGGGAATCCCGGGGGCTGGCGGCCAAGAGCGCCGCAATGACGGGGCTGGCCAGGCCAAGACGCAGGGCAAGCGAGAGCGTCTGCCGGCGGGTGATCCGTCCAGCAAGCGCGTCCGCCATAAGGATGTGGCTACGTGGATCATGCATTGCGTGCTCCTCTCGCTCGAGTGTTGGGCAGCCGGCCGCTAATGGTGCGCACCGCGGTTATAGCAGGTGGGCCGCCACGGTTAAGGGTAGCGTCGGGCCAGCGGCGGCACGTCGACTGAGTCGGCGTGTTCTTGGCGTCTTGCCACACGCTCTAAGCGCTTCCCTCCTTCACCGGCAGTTCACTCACTTTCCCTGCCGTTATGTCGCGTCATCCGGTTCCACGATGGCGCTCCAATCGACCACGCGCTGCCGTCGATAGGGATCCTGCTGGACGTGCGCGAGCGCGGTGTTCGTCCCGAGACTTCGCACCCACCCCGGGACACCCTCGCCCCAGCGCCCGGGTTGCTCTGGCCAGGGATCGCGGACACCCAGACGAACGATCGGCCAGGGTTCCGGATCCTGCGCCAGCCCCTCCGTGACCCGCGCCTCCACCTCTTGGTCCGCCGCTTCGCAGTTCGCATACACGACAGACCATGCCACTTCGAGCGGATCGTCCTCCCCCGGCTCAAGCTTTGAACGCTGCTCCTCATCTACGAGGTCGACGACGAGCTCCTCGCGCACGCCGACCGCATCCTCCCGCGTCGCCACCCAGGTGGCCATCACGGCGAACTCGCGAAGGTCCGGATGATCACTCTGGGTGGAATCGCTGATGCGGGTCAGGGGCATCTCCGGGTGCCCCCACGTTGGGGTCGGAGAGAGCACCGTGCGCTGCACCTGTTGCACTGATACGCGTCGTACCATACGCGCTCGGACGCTTGCCCTGGACAGCGGAACGTGGCTACAAGCGCGGAGCGGACGTCTTGGCCGACCTACCCCGTGGCACCGTCACCTTTCTCTTTACGGATATCGCAGGCAGTACCGCGCTGTGGGAGCAAGACCGCCAGAGCATGGCCGCGGCTGTCGCTCGCCACCTTGCGCTCCTTGATGCCGCGATAGCAGATCAAGGTGGCGTCCACTTCAAGACTGTCGGTGATGCGGTGCAGGCGGCGTTTCCCGCCGCTCCCCAAGCGATGACTGCCGCCCTAACCGGGCAGCGCACCCTGTTGGATGAAGACTGGGGAACGGCCAACCCCCTAAAGGTGCGGATGGCGCTGCACGCCGGGGAGGCAGTCCCGGATGCGCGAGGTGACTATCTCGCCGCCCCGCTGAACCGGCTCGCGCGGCTGTTGGCGGCTGGTCATGGCGGTCAGATTCTCCTCTCGCAGACGGTCCAGCAACTGACTCGCGGCGCGCTTCCAGACGGAGTCGAGCTTCGCGACCTGGGAGAACACCGGCTGCGCGATCTTTTAGAGCCGGAGCGGGTCTTTCAGCTCGTGCACCCGGACCTCCCGGGGGACTTTCCGCCGCTCAAGTCGCTCGAGATCCGACCAAACAACTTGCCGTTGCAACCAACCCCCTTCCTAGGTCGGGAGCAAGAGGTCGAGCACGTCGTCGAGCTTCTCAACCGCCCCGAGGTTCGTTTCCTCACCCTCACTGGGCCTGGGGGCACTGGCAAGACCCGCCTCGCGCTCCAGACCGCGGCCGAGTCGCTGGACGACTTTCGCGACGGCGTCTTCTTCGTGCCGCTCGCCTCTCTCACCGATCCCGAGTTGGTCCTCCCCACCATTGCGTCCACCCTGGGGCTTCATGAGGGGGGCGGACAGCCGCTCGCGGAGCGGCTCCAGGGTTATGTGACGGCGAAACAGCTCCTCCTGCTCCTGGACAACGTCGAACACCTCGCGGCGGCCGCTCCCGCAGTCGCGGAACTCCTGGCCACCTCCCCAGGACTCAAGGTGTTGACAACGAGCCGGATGCCGTTGCGGATACGAGCGGAGCGAGAATATGCGGTACCTCCGCTCGGCCTCCCGCGACGCAAGCCTCCTCCTGCCCCCGAGCAGCTTTCCCAGTTCGAAGCAGTGCGGCTCTTCATCGAGCGAGCCCAAGCGGTCAAGGCTGACTTCACGATCGACAACGAGACGGCCCCAGCTGTAGCCGAGATCTGTTGGCGGTTGGATGGATTGCCGCTGGCCATTGAACTCGCCGCGGCCCGGGTGCGGATGTTGCCGCCGCAGGCCATGCTCACCCGCTTGGAGCACCGGCTGCCGATGCTGACGGGAGGAGCACGCGATGCCCCCGAGCGGCAGCGGACACTGCGCAACACTATTGCCTGGAGCTACGACCTGCTCAAGCCGGAGGACCAGGTCCTGTTCCGGCGCCTGGCCGCCTTTGCGGGGGGAGCCACATTCGAGGCCGTGGAGGCCGTGGCCAACGCCGACGGCAGCCTCGACGTTTTCGGCGGACTAGAGCGATTGCTCGAGCAGAGCCTGCTGCGGCAGGATGTGGGACCGGAGGGTGAGCCGCGTTTCTCCCTGCTGGAGACCATCCGCGAGTTCGGGCTTGAACAACTCGAGGCACAAGGTGAGTCAGAAGATGCCCAAGCGCGGCATGCCGGGTTCTTCCTGACGTTGGTCGAGGAGGCAGCACCAGCCCTCCACAGACCGACACAACGAGCCTGGTTGGAGCGCTTGGAGACCGAGCATGACAACATCCGAGCGGCGCTTGCTTGGTCCCTCACCCATGAGCCTGAGGCGGCACTGAGAATCGCAGCAGCGCTGTTCTGGTTCTGGTACTACCGTGGCCACCTCACCGAAGGCCGGGATTGGATCGAACGCGCGCTGGCGACCGGAGCGTCCGCGAGTCCGGAAGTCAGGGCCCGGGTCCTGAACTGGTCCAGCGCCTTCGCCTGGGAACGTGCGGACTACACGACCGCCACTTCGCGTGCCGAGGAGGCGCTAGCCCTGGCGCGATCAGTCGATGACCCGTCGAGCGAGGGGTGGGCACTGGTCAACCTCGGAGCTGTAGCCAGCCTCCTTGGCGATCGGAAACGAGCGGCAACGCTGCAGGTCGAAGCAGAAGAACGGTTCCGCAGCGGTGGCGACCGACATGGTGCCTCTGCAGCCATCTACAACCAAGGGGGCGAAGCTGGGTGGGTGGGAGATCTCGATCGCCAGCAGGCCCTGTACGAGCGATCGCTGGCCGAGTCCCGAGCGATCGGCGACCGCATCGTCGCATCCTGGACCCTGGGTTCCCTCGGGCACCACGAACTCAGGCGAGGGCATCTCGAGCGGGCGAGAACCCTGCTCGAAGAAGCGCTGTCCATCATGCGGGAATTCGGCTTCGTGCTGATCGAGGCCGATACGCTGCTTGGATTGGCGGAGGTGGCCGGCGAACAGGGTGATGCCGATCACACGGAAACGTACCTGCAAGAGGCGGAGGCTCGGTACCGCGATTTGGGACATGGTCTATACCTAGCCAATGGTCTTGACAGCATTGGCTATGTGGCATTGGATCAAGGAAACCACGAGCGAGCACGCCGCCTCATTGAAGAGGCGTTAGGTTTGGCTCAAGACTCCGGAGGGCCAGTGGCCAGCGCGGGCTTCTTGCACAGCCTTGGGGACGTCCTCCGGGCAAGCGGCGACCACTCGGGAGCGGCGGTGCGGTATCGCGAAGGGCTCATCCTCGCGCAGGAGACAGATGAAGCGAGGGTGGTCACTGATTGTCTCACCGGGCTTGCCGGTCTCGGAGTTGAGGCCGGCCATCATGAGGCGGCGGCGCGCCTGTTCGGTGCGGTCGAGACCCTGCGGGAAACGGTGGGTCTACCAGGCTCTCGATACGAATTGGAACGGCAGGCCCAGGACATGGCGACCATCCGTGAAACCCTCGGCCCCGAGGTCGACAGCGAGACGCGGGCAGCGGGCCGGGCACTACCGTTGGAGACAGCAGCGAGCGAGGCGCTCGTACTCGCCGACAAGCTGGCAAGGTATACGGCAGGCGCGTGATGGTCACTCCCGTTGATCTGCTGCAGTGGGGTGCGTGGCGATCGCTCGCCGGGGCCAGGTGCGACCCGGAGATTCCTGCGGAACCTTGGCTCTACCGCATCCGGCGCATGGGGCGGGACGATCTCGACTACATGGGTCAGACACCGGGTGACATGACCAGAGAGCACTGAGCGCGCGTCAATTCCGGGCATCCGCAATGGGAAGCAGGATGTGATGCAGGCGGTTGGTGGCCGAAGCCCGCTCGGCACCAGGCTTGGCGACGCTGTGGTCGCCGATGGGCTGCCCCAATCAAGGGAGGTCGTCCTCATAATCGGCCTGGCCCCGTGAAAAAAGTGGACTGACGGCATGATGCGTACGCACGACTTGGCCTCCCATCTTGGCTAGACTGGCAGGGCCGTGAGACGCCTATCGCGCAGCGGGAGGAACGCGCCGTGCCCTGGAACCAGCTCGTGGTCGCCACCGGTCTCGTCGTGCTCTTTGGGATGATGGGGAGTGTGAGGAGCCTGCCGACGCACGCGCAGACGGCCACGCCAGTCGCCGCGCTCGCTCCCACCATCGCCCCGGTCTCACCGCCGCGGCCGCGCGTCTTCATTGCCTCCTCGGTGGAAGGGCTCCCGATCGCGGAGGCAATTGCCCTCGATCTGCAGTTCGTGGCGGACGTGACGATCTGGGACCAGGGGGTCTTCCCCCTCTCGGAAGGGACGCTGCCGGCCCTCGATGCAGCGGCCGACCAGTCCGACTTCGCCATCGTGGTGCTCACGGCCGATGATCAGACCACCAAGCGGGGACAGACCCACCCTGTGCCCCGCGACAACGTGCTGTTCGAGCTGGGCTTCTTCATGGGACGGCTGGGAGTGGACCGGACCTACATGGTCTCCAGCCGCGACAACCCCCCGACCCTTCCCAGCGATCTCGCCGGGATCACCCCGGCCACCTTCGCCGAGCGCGCCGACGGGAATCTGACTGCTCCGGCATCGACGCAGATCAGGCAAGCTATGCAGGCAGTGATGGCCGCCGAAGCGGCCGGCGGCGAGCCGGAGGAGCCACTCGAGCCTGCCGCCTAGCCGTCTCGTTTCGCCCGCAACATGTCCCAACCGAGGCACAACTGAAGGCGAACGCCAGCCGCCGATCGGACCGTCCGGGCCTCGGCCACTTCCCGCGCTACGTGAACGAACTGGCGTGACCCCGGAGACAGGACCTGCCGTACGCTGTCCCCTAGACTCCAGTACCTGGTGATTCGACCTACCAGCCCGCGAGGTCGTCCTCGCCTACGTCCCTTCCGCTCCGTGCGCCCTTACGTGATATGCGCCCCGCGCGTGTTGACGTAGACCGCGTAAATCGACTGACTGGCGGTGATCATCAGCCGGTTGCGCTTGGGACCACCGAAGAC
>JAJTCL010000471.1 GCA_021323255.1 Propionibacteriaceae bacterium
GTAGAGACCTGATCCGTCAGATCGAGGAAGAGAGGTCGCGGCGCGAACCCCGCAAGCGCCGGAAGACCCGTTATCGCACGACCTGACCCAGGCCCGGATGCGGCGGCGCCCTGTATCGCGACCCCGCCGTCGTCCCGATTGGCGGACGTCGGCTAATGGAACGAGATGCGTGGCTCTTCGTGGCGGCTGATCGCGAGCTGCCCTAGGCTCCTCTGACAACTGGGCCGGAGGTTGAGGAGGCACCAATGGGCGCAGCGGTCGATCGGTTGCGAGAACTGTCTGGATCGATCGCCGGTTTCACCCTTTTCGCAGGTGCGGCCGCACTGCTCACCCCTCAGGCGCGACGGCGGCTGGGTGTCCGTATTGGCTTGCTGTTGCTGGCCGCGTCGATCGGGGCCACGATCACTGTGAACGAGCTCGTCGGTAAGCCCGTCCGGTTTCTGCGGGGGTCTTTCTTGACGATGATGCTCCGAAGAAGGCATGTGCTGAGGGAGTGGCAGGTTGGGGACGGTCGGGAAACGGCGCTGGAGAAATACGTCGTGGCCAGGGCCCGCCCCGGTGACGTCGACGACGCTATGCGAGTCATTGATCACTTCTGCCGCCACGTCAGCTACCTCATCAATGTAGGTGACGAAAAGGGCAAGATTCTGGACAACGCGGTCGAGCGGACTCAGCCCCGTCGACTGCTGGAGCTGGGTACCTACTGCGGCTACAGCGCGCTGCGGATGGCCCGGGCCATGCCGCGCGAGGCGAGGCTCTACTCTCTTGAATTCGACACCGCGAATGCCGTGATCGCGGCGCATCCTGGCCCATGCTGGCGTGGACGACAGGGTGACCGTCCTCGTTGGGACCCTTGGCGACGGCGGCGAAACGATCCGCACTTTGAGGCGCGAGTACAGCTTCACCCCCGGGTCGCTCGACCTGGTTCTTGGACCACGACAAGAACGCCTACTTCTCCGACCTCGTATTGATCCTCGCTGAGCGGTGGCCGCATCCACGATCCGTCGTGGTGGCGGACAACATCCTGGTGCCCGGCGCACCGGCCTTTCGCGCGCACATGAGGGACAATGACGGCACGCTTTGGCACGGGGGCCGAGCACCGCACGCATGCCGAATATCAGTCAGTGATTAAAGATGTTGTGGTGGAGTCTGACTATCTCGACACGTAAACCTCAAGCACTGGTTACACAGCAGAACTGAACGTTTGATCGTTCCGCTTGCGGGACGCGCCGAGTGTGAAATCACGGCGCTTCGGCGCCAGTGGCGCTGTCTCAGGAAGGGATCACTCAGCGGTGACTTCGCACGGGACTGCGCACCGCACTCGGCGACCCAGTCTCCAGGGAGACCGCTAGCGGCGCAGCCAGGTCACTGACCGACAGTGGCCCGTCGCCTAGCCGCTCCAGCAGTGCCCTACGTGTGGGATCTCCCAAGGCTTGGAATACGGAGTCAGGCCACACCTGCCCAAGACCCGAGCGCAACTGACCTGGACCACCTGCGCTGGACTGCCGAAGCACGTATCCCGGTCCCCGGGTTCCGGCACGCGTTAGGGTCGGCGGTCCCGTTAAACCGCGATGTGTTGCCCGAGTTGGAGATCCGGGCCCTGATCGGCCGTTGACGCCGATGGTTATCGATACCTTCACGTGCACGACCATCCCGCTGAACCCTCGAGCCGGTAGCCATAGCAACGCAGATATCGATGAGTGCGTTTCGCGTTCAGTCCGATGATGTTCCGACGCGTCCGACGTCCCCGGGCTGTCTCTGATGTCACAAGCTGGCGGGCTGTCTCGTCTTGGTGACGACAGCTAGTACGAGATGAGGAGCGTGAGGTTATGCGAGTGTTCGTGGCAGGCGGGGCCGGGGTGATGGGGCGTCGTCTGGTGGTGCAGCTGGTGGCCCGTGGCCATCAGGTGACTGCGGCGCAACGGCCGGCCCAATTTCCGGCACCCCGAGCGGCTCACCGCCGCCACCAACCGGCTGCGCACCGAGGGAACGGACCACCTGCTGGCAGCCGCCGAGGCGACCGGCGTCTCGCACATCGTGGCGCAGAGTGTCGCCAGCTGGACCGGAGTCGGCGAGGGTGGACAGGTGAGTGAGGAGGACCCGCTGCCGTCGGAGGAGGTTGGGCCGAAGATGCGTGGGGCGGTTCAGGCGCTCCGCTACGTCGAGGACGTTGTCGTCAACGCTGGTGGCGCAGCCCTGCGCTACGGCGGGTTCTACGGGCCGGGGGCCACCAACGACCTGGTCGAGCTGGTGCGCAAGCGGCGGTTCCCGCTTGTTGGGGGCGGCACCGGCTACTTCAATTGGGTGCATCTCGACGACGCGGCAAACGCAACCGTCCTGGCGGTGGAGCAGCAGGCGAAGGGCGTGTTCAACATCGTCGACGATGAGCCTGCCCGGGTCCGGGACTGGCTGCCGTATCTCGCCGAAAGCGCAGGGGCGAGGCGGCCGATGCGGCTGCCGAAGTGGGTGGCGCAGCTGCTGGCCGGGGAAATGGTGAAGATAATGACCGACGGGCGCGCGTTTTCCAACGCCAAGGCCAAGCGGGAGCTCGGCTGGAAGCTGCGCTACCCCTCGTGGCGGCAGGGGTTCAAGGAAGAATTCGCATGACCCGGGGCGAGGAGTTCGAGGAGCTGCGGCCGCTCCTTTTTGCGATCGCTTACCGGATCCTTGGCAGCGTAGCCGAGGCAGAGGACGCGGTCCAGGAGACCTGGCTGCGCTACGAGTCCTCCCCGACACAACCCATATCGGCCAAGGCCTTCCTCTCAGCCGTGGTCACGCGGGTCTCGATCGATGTGCTGCGCTCGGCGCGCGTCCGGCGGGAGAACTATGTAGGTGAGTGGTTCCCCGAGCCATTGCTCACCGACCCCTATGAGGATCCGGAGCGGGCGGTGGAACTGGCCGATTCGATGTCGATGGCGGCCCTGTTGCTTCTCGAGCGGCTGACCCCGCTCGAACGGGCGGCCTTCGTGCTGCGGGAGGTGTTCGGGTTCGGCTTTCCCGAGATCGCATCGGCCATCGGTAGATCCGAGGCCGCGTGCCGCCAGCTCGCGGCCCGGGCGCGACGCCACATGAACCTCGGGCGCCCGCGGTTCGAGGCGGACCGCCGGGAACGCGAGGAGCTGGCTGCGAGGTTCTTCGATGCGCTCCGGGATGGCGACATCGACGGAGTGAAGGAGTTGCTCGCTGCCGACGTCCAGATGGCCGGGGATGGGGGAGGCAAGGCGCCTGCGCTTGCCAGGGGTGTGTTCGGTGCCGATAACGTGGCCCGAGTGCTCGCCTCGATTTTCCCGTTGCTCGCCCGGATCGACGCGAGAGTGGAGCGAAGCGAGGTGAACGGCCAGCCGGGCGCGATCGTTCGCGATCGGGACCGCAAGGTCGTCGGCACCTTGACGCTCGACGTGCTCGGCGGGCGGATCCAGACGATCCGCTCGGTGGTTAACCCTGACAAGCTCGGGCATGTGGGTCCCGTGGCAGACGCGTGGGCGATAGCCCGCGAGGTGAAGCAGGCTCGCCGGCCCAGGGACTGACCCTGCGCACTCAAATCGGCAATTGAATGCTTCTGCCGTCGGATCTGAGCACCGAATTGTCTCGTGGAGGGTTCGGCGGATTCTGGCGCGGGAGCGCTTGTTGTTCTGGATCTCAACGACGTCTTCACCCGCCTCGGCTAGGACGGTGACCAAGCCGGCGGCGAAGCTGCCGGTTCCCTCCAACGCCCAGACGCGGCGGCCCGGTGCGCAGCGCACGGCCCAAGCCAGCATCCGACGGTAGGCCGGACCGTCTGCTGTCTGCTGCGTCGCTGTATTGGGTGTGTACTCGACCGGTAACGGCGTCGAGGATGGCAAGGTCGATCGTGTCTCGGTCGGGGTCACCGCCGATGATGAACTCGTAGTGCTCTGCCAGCATGACCATTTGCCGTTGTCCTTTCGTAAGCTGATCTTGAACGGCACCGGCCTGGAAGAGGTCACCTGTCGCGGCAGCACTGTGAAGGGTCACGCCTCAAGGCGGACAAGCTCCTGATCAAGCCAAGACGAGTGGGCCAGGTCGGTGGCGGCCACTCCAGGGACAGGTCAAACGCAAGGCACACCTACCGGCGGCCAGTGTTCTCGAGAGTCACCTCATGCGGCCGGCACCAGCCTGCCGGACCAGCCCAGTCGGGCCGCCACAAGACTCACAGTGTTCTCATTCGTGGCGCGCTGCCACGGCGCGTGCGGGTCGCAGAAGTAGATGTCGATGTCAGCGTCCACGCTGACCTGTTTCCACTTGCCCATCTCCGGGCCCTGGTCCCACGTTAGCGAGGCCCGCAGCACCTCGGGCAAGGTCT
>JAJTCL010000472.1 GCA_021323255.1 Propionibacteriaceae bacterium
TCAATGAGCGCAGCGCCGGCTGTTTCCGCCGTAGCCAGCCAGCCGTCTCGGGTAACCGCGAGCGGATTCACACACTCCACGATGACGTCCAAGCCGAGCTGCAACTGTTCCAGGGCGACTTCGTGCGCGACGGCATATCCGACTGGTCCGAGCGGATGAGAGAGCGTGGACCAAGCAACAATCGCGTGCTCGATGCCGTCAACGCGTACGTAAGGCGTGGCCGTACATCGGGCTAGTGCCATCGCAATGGTTGATTTCCCGGTCGCGGGAAGTCCGCCAATCACCACGAGCACTGATCCCACGCGGTGATACTCGCACCTCTCCCTGGCACCGCCGAAACGGCGGGAATTCCACAAGTTCTCCCTCGGCCGGGCCGTTAACTCCCAGCTGCAGAGCCTTCCTAGTTCATCGCGGCGATTTGGATGAGGTTGCCGCACGTGTCGTCGAAGACGGCCGTAGTGACCGTGCCCATGCTGGTCGGCTCCTGGACGAATTTCACCCCGCGCGCGCTCAGCCGCTCGTACTCGGCCTGCACGTCGCCGACGGCGAATGAGGTGCGTCGGCCACGATGGCGTCCTTGAATGGCTTCACCGCTGGGTGGTCGGACGGTTCCAGCACAAGCTCGACTCCGTCCGGGTCTTCCGGGGACACCACCGTGAGCCACTTGAACTCTCCGACCGGCATCTCGGTCTTCTTCACAAAGCCCAGCGTTTCGGTGTAGAAGCTGAGCGCCTTGTCCTGGTCGTCGACGAATACGCTGGCGAGATTGATCTTCATTTCTTCTCCTTAGGGCGCCACCGCTGAGCGATGCGGTCTAGCGGCGCCGTGTCGAGGTAGTGGAACTTGTAGCGGCCATCCCTGCGGGTGTGCACCAGGCCCGCCGCCTCGAGGAGCTCGAGGTGCTGCGAGATCGCCTGCCGCGAGGACGAGATCTGGTGCCTCATGATCAGCCGATTGCAGATTTCGAAGAGCGTCTGGCCATCATGCTCGGCCAGCTCGTCGAGGATCCTGCGCCTGGTGGGATCAGCCAGGGCCTTGAATACATCGCCCATATCTCCAGGATAGGCAAGTAACCACTTGCCTATCAACCCCAGGGGTCGATCAGGAGGCGCTGGATAGCCCAGGTTCGACCCGGCACTAGCACCGCGGTCAATGGGGTTGACCGCACCGTAGCGTTACCAGCGGAGTCGATTCCAGCGGGGGAGCAGATGCGCAAAGTCGTGTATTCAGCCGCGATGAGCCTCGACGGCTACATCGCGGGCCCGAAGGGTGAGAGCGATTGGATCGTGATCGACCCGGGCCTTGACTTCGGCGCGATGTTTGGGCGCTTCGACACGATCCTCCTTGGCCGGAAGACGTACGAGGCGACCAGCAGCGGGGGCGGTGGCGGGATGCCTGGCGTGAAGTCCTACGTCTTCTCCCGGACCCTGCAGCAGGCCGATGCTCGCGGCGTCACCGTCTCGGACGATCCGTTGCAGACCGTCACGGACCTGAAGGCGCAGCCGGGGAAAGACATCTGGCTCTTCGGCGGCGGCTCACTGTTCCGCAGCCTGCTCGAGCTCGAGCTGGTCGACACGGTGGGGGTTGCGATCATCCCCGTGCTACTGGGCGGCGGTGTGCCGCTGCTCCCCGAGACACCTGAGCGCGCGGGGCTCCGGCTCGTCGAGCATCAGGTCTACGAGAAGACCGGAACGGTGAGGCTCGAGTACGCCCTCGTTTGAGCCTCGAGTACGCCCTCGTTTGAGCCGAGACTCACGAAATCTGAGTACACCCAGCGGTTCGTCAGCCGCCGCTTCCGTACGGGCGGGTGATGATCTCCAGAATGTGCCCGCTGGGATCATCCCAATACACCCCGCGGCCTCCGTCGTTGGTGTTGAACTCACCTGGCCGGCGTTTGAATGGGTCGGCCCAGTACGGCAAGCCGCGTTCCTGGATCCGGCCGAAGATCTCATCGAATTCAGACTCACTGACCAGGAAGGCATAGTGCTGCGGATGTGGCGGACCGTGGTCGTCGGCGAAGTCAAGAGAAACATCATTTGCGACCTGCACCACCAGAAACGGGCCAAAGGGCGTCGGTTCAGGCAGGCCGAGGATCTCCGCCAGGAAGGTTGCCGACTCCCGCTTGTCCCGTACCCGGACAATCGTGTGGTTTAACTGCACGCTCACCTAGTCGACGCTACCGGCTACCCGCTCTTCAGCTGAGAGGTGCACCGGGGGCAGTCCGTGAGTGTGGTGGCGTTCGCACAAAGTTCACGCTAGATGCTCGGAAACGGCCCGACACGCGGGGCGAGGGAAGGGTTGGCGTGAGCTTTCAGCGTTTTGCCGTGCCTTGAGGCTTGTCATCGCCGGTGATGTTGCCTTAACGGACTGTGCGGCTGCGCGCCGTCCCAACTGGCCTCTGGTGGCGATGATCACCGCTATCCCAGAGAAAGCGATCACCCCGCTGAAGATCAGGAATTTCACTGTGTTCGATGCCGGTACCACGTCGCTTGAGAGCTGGTTGATTGCGGCATCGAAGCTTGCGTGGAAGATCGCCACCAGCAGCACGCTGAAACCCGTGCT
>JAJTCL010000118.1 GCA_021323255.1 Propionibacteriaceae bacterium
TTTTCGACGTCTTTGACATCATCGCCGACCAGGCCATCGGGAATGGTCCCCGACTTGGGGCCCTCATTCAAGGTGATCGTGACGATGCTGTTCACATCCACCTCGGTGCCGCCGACGGGGTCCTGCTCCGTGATCGTGCCTTTGGTTTCCTCGTTGCCGTTGACTTTCTTGACTTCGACCTGAAGGTTGTTCGCAATGAGCTGGCCGCGCGCCTCCGGCTCGGTCAACTCGAGCACATTCGGAACCTCGACCCGCTCGACCGCAGGCGGCGTCGTGAACACCTGGTAGAGCGCCCAACCTCCGAGGCCTAACGCCAGCACGATCAGCGCACTGATGAGGATTGCCAGGCCGACGCGGCTCTTGCGAGGTTCCTCTTCCTCGTAGTCCTCTTCCTGAAGTTCCTCCGGAGGGACAACGGTTGGCGGCCCAGCCACATGAGTGGGGGTGTCATATGCATTGGCAGCCATCGCTCCTGCTGCCATGGGCACCACCGCAGTTGTCGCCTGCGCGGTGGGCTGCTGGCCGGAGAGCAAGCGAGTGAGGTCGGCCTTCATCTCCATGGCGGATTGGTAGCGGTCGGCGGGGTCCTTGGCGAGTGCTTTGAGGACGACCGCGTCGATCTCAGGAGTAATCTCCGGGTCCAGCTGGCTGGGCGGGGTTGGAGCCTCGCGTACGTGTTGGTAGGCAACACTCACCGGAGAGTCGCCGACGAAGGGCGGCCGACCGACAAGCAACTCATAGAGCAAGCAACCGGTGGAGTAGAGGTCACTGCGGGCGTCTACTGTCTCGCCACGGGCCTGCTCCGGCGAGAGGTACTGAGCCGTTCCAATGACTGCTGCGGTCTGGGTCATGGTGGCACTGGTGTCTGCCACAGCCCGGGCGATGCCAAAGTCCATCACCTTGACCTCGCCGTTGGGGGTGAGCATCACGTTGGCGGGTTTGATGTCGCGGTGCACGATGCCGGCCTTGTGGCTGTAGCTCAGGGCGTCCAAGACACCTTGAGTGAGTTCCATCGCCCGCTCGGGCAGGATCTTGCGTCCCTCGCGGAGCACATCCCGTAACGTCGAGCCCTCGACCAGTTCCATCACGATGTAGGGGACCGCAACGCCCGACAGCGGATCGATCTCCTCGCCGGTGTCGTAGACGGCGACGATCGTCGGGTGGTTCAGGCCCGCGGCGGACTGAGCTTCGCGGCGAAACCGAGCCTGAAACGTCGGGTCGATAGCGAGGTCAGTACGCAGCTGCTTAACCGCAACGGACCGCCCGAGCCGTTGGTCGATTGCACGGCGTACCTCCGCCATGCCGCCGCGGCCCAACGGCTCGCCCAGTTCGTAGCGGCCCCCGACCGTCGTTGGGCTGCTAGTCATCCCCATGTTCCTCCCTCGACCCCGGTTGCCATTGTCGGCCATAGGCCCCCGGAGCGCGAAATGGCCCATCTAGCGGTGCAGGCTCCTGCAGTCGTCGGAGCGAGCAGCTCGTCATAGCGCCGCTGTATTGAATGGGCATTCTGACAAGCTGCTCGCACGTTGCGACTCCTTCGTCGCCTGCAGCGCAGCTACTTCCTAACGGGTCTCGTTGGTCACGCTGCGCCGCAGGCTCCTGCAGTCGTCGCAGCGAGCAGCTCGTCATAGCGCCGCTTCCATAGTCGCCTTGGCGATGGGGGCTGCGAGCCGTCCGCCGCCGATGTCGTTCCGCGGGATATCGGCGTCTTCGACGATGACCGCGACGGCAATCTTCGGGTCGTCCAGCGGCGCAAAAGAGGTGAACCACGCGAACGGCTTGCGCTTGGGATCCGACTGAGCCGTACCGGTCTTGCCACCCACCTCGACGCCCGGAATCTGCGCATTGCGTCCGGTACCCTCGCTGACCACCACCGACATCATTTGCTGCAGCTCTTTGGCGTTCTCTGGGGTCATGGCAGTCGAGAGGGCGTCGGGTTTGTGAGTCTGGATGGGCTGCAGGTCCTGAGCTCGCACCGTGCTCACAATGTAGGGGTCCATCAGCACCCCGTCGTTGGCGATCGCGGCTGACACCATCGCCATCTGCAAAGGGCTAGCCGCAACGTCGTACTGGCCGATCGCGCTCAGCGCCAGCTGGGCCTCATCCAGCTTGTCGGGAAATTGGCTGGCCACACCCTTGAGGTCGGCCAGGTGCCGCCTGTCGAAGCCGAAAAGCTGGGCTTGCTCCCGAAGCTTGTCCTCACCGACCTCAAGACCCAGGTTGGCGAATGCGGTATTACAGGAGACTTTGAGTGCCTGGGTCATCGTGATCTCGGTACCGCCGCAGTCGCTGGAGTTGGGCAGGGACACGCGGGTACCCGGCAACTTCAGCCGATCCGGGGACTCCACCAGGGAGTCTGGGGTCTTGCCGTCGGCGAGTGCGGCAGCGGCCGTCACCAGTTTGAACGTCGAGCCGGGGGGATAGATCTCGCGTGCTGCTCGGTTGGACATCGGATGTTGCGGATTCGATGCCAGCCGGTCGTACGCCTTACCGGCAGCCTCGATGTCGTGGCTCGCAATGTCGTTCGGATCGAAGCTTGGGCTGGTCACCATGGCGAGCACGGCGCCTGTCTTGGGGTCCAGTGCGACGACTGCGCCTTTCTGATCGCCGAGCGCTGTCGCGGCAGCTTCCTGAATCTCGGGCACGATCGTGGTCTGGACGCTCGCCCCTTTCGGCGTCTTGTTGGTCGCGAGGTCGATCAATCGGCGAACGAAGAGGGCGTCGTCGGTACCGGAAAGCTGGGCGTTGTAGGTGCTCTCCAGCGCGGAGCTGCCGCGATCGTAGGAGTAGAAGCCGGTGATTGCCGCATAGAGCTCATCGTCGGGATAGACACGTTGGTACTTGAAGCGGTCCTTCGCAGACACGGTCTTGGCGATCTCGGTCCGGCCGCCAGCCAAGATCGCCCCGCGGTTCTGGGCGAATTCGGCATCCCGCACCCGCCGCTTCTGCGGCTGGCTGTCGAGCGTGGATTGCCGAAAAATGATCATGTACGTACCGTTGGCCAGCAGCAGCGCGAACATGATCATGGCGACAAAGGCGACGCGCCGGATGGGCTTGTTCATACGCCCGCCTTGACAAGCTGGGTTTGCTCCAGATCTGGATTGATGGGGGTGACCGTCGCGGCAGGCTTTCGCACCTGGTGGGAGATCACCAGAAGCAGGCCAGCGACGATCCAGTTGCAAATCAGCGAGGAGCCGCCCTGCGACATGAACGGGGTGGTGAGCCCGGTCAGCGGCAACAGCCGGGTTACCCCGCCGATGATGGTGAATACCTGCAGTGCCAAAGCGAACGACAGGCCGGTGGCCAGCAGCTTGCCGAACGGCTCCCGACACTGCAGAGCGATCCGCAGGCCTCGGGCCACGATCAACCCGTAGATCATGATCACTGCCATGAGGCCGGTCATACCGAGCTCTTCTCCGATCGCAGCGGCAATGAAGTCGCTGCGAGCTAACGGTGTGAGGCCTGGTCGGCCCAGCCCGAGGCCGGTCCCCAGCAGACCGCCCCAAGCCATGCCGAACTGGGCAGCGATCACTTGGTAATAGGCGTCGAAGTCAGAGAAGGGATCGAGCCAGGCACCCACCCGGCGCCGGACATGGCTGAAATTCAGGTAGCCGAAGTAGGCCCCCGCCGCAAAGAGCAGGGTGCCCAGCACTGCCCAGCCGGCCCGCTCGGTAGAGACGTAGAGCATCATCACGAAGAGTCCGAAGAACAGCAATGAGGTTCCCAGGTCCCGTTGCCACACCAAGATCGCAAGACTGATCAGCCACATCACCAGGATCGGGCCAAGATCGCGGGCCCGCGGCAGGTCGATGCCGAGCACGCGATAACCGGCGAGCGCGAGGACGTCACGTTTTTCGACGAGATAGGAGGCGAAGGCGATCGCGAGCAAGACCTTGGCGGCCTCAGCGGGTTGGAAACTGTAGGGACCGACCTGGATCCAGATCTGGGCGCCGAACTTCTCCGTGCCGAGACCAGGGACCAGCGGAAGCAGCAATAGCACGATGCCGGCGAGGCCGATGGTGTAGGTGAACCCCTGCAGTGGCCGGTGATCGTTGAGCCAGGTGACGACCAGGATGAACATGAGAACGCCGAGCGCGGTCCAGATCAGCTGCTGACGGGCGCCGTTGAGAGGCGGCTCGTTGATCAGATCAATGCGGTGGATCATGACCAAGCCCAGACCATTGAGCAAGATCACGCAGGGCAGGATCACCGGATCGGCGTAGGGAAGCCGCCAGCGGACCGCAATGTGGGCCAATGCAGCGACCAGGCTGCAGATGCCGGCCACGTAGGGAAAGGCAGTCGACAACTCACCTGTGACATTGAGGTCTACCAGCGCGTACGCCCCGAGCGCCAGCCCCAGCGCGAAGATGATCAGAGCCAGTTCAACCCCGCGCCGTTTGCGCGGGACAACGGCGACAGGTGCCATATCTCGCATGTTCAGCAGCTCGGCCCCGTCGGACCAGTGGCGTTCGCCGAGGGTGTCGGACTTGGCTTGCCGCTGGGCTTCTCGCTCGGTCGAGGGCTCGGTTTGGGCCCTGAGGTGGGCCGGGGCCGCGGCGAAGTCGTCGGCTGTGGGCCGGCACAGGTCTTGGCTGCCTCAGTCAGCTCGGCGACCGTCGCCCGGGCAGAATCCAGGCTCGGTACATCGATGTTGGCTTTGACCTGCTCCTGATAGAACGGTGGCAACTCGCTCACCGCCAGCTGTTGAACCTCGTAGACCCGCGACAAAGACAGCCCAGGGAGTCCTTCCGACAGTCCCTGGAAGATCGCGACCTTGTCCTGGTCTGCGCCCACGAAATATTGGGTGCGTGTCCAACCGTATGCCATTCCCACTCCGGCAACCGCGACCAGGAGCAGCACGAGCAGACCGACGAGCGGGCGGCGGAAGCGTCGTTGGTGCGGCGCCTGAGGGGTATAACGCTCCTCATCGGCAACCGGAGTCGGCTCGAAGTCTGCGAGGTTGGTGACCAAGATCTCTTCTGGGTCATCCTCCTCGGCCGACAGGGCGCGGGTCTTGCTGTCGGCCGGATTGGGATGCTCTGATGCAGCACCGAGCACGATCACATCGTCGGTGCCTCCAGATTCCACAACATCGGCAACGATCACTGTGATGTTGTCGATCCCGCCCTGATGAAGAGACTCGCTGATGAGGCGCTCGGCGACATCCTTCAGGTCAGGCAGCTGCACGGCGACCTCGATCACGTCATCCTCGATCAAGCCGCAGACGCCGTCACTGCAGAACAGCAGCCGGTCACCTGGCATGACCGGGACGAGGGCCAGGTCAGGGTCGTTGGTTGGCTGACCATTCAGGACCTTCAACAGCAGCGAGCGGTGCGGGTGGTTCGCGGCTTCGGCTTCGCTGATCTTCCCGTCATCGACCAGGGACTGCACCCAGGTGTGATCGTGTGTCAGCCGTTCCAGGTGACCGTCGCGGTACAGGTAGGCGCGGCTGTCCCCGATGTGCGCGAGACCGAGACTGCTGCCGTCGAACATGGCGCCGGTGACCGTCGTGCCCATGCCCTCCAGGGAAAGGTCTGAATCAACCAGGTCCGCGATCTTGTCGTTGGCTTGGTGGATGGCCAGTGCCAGCACCTCGAGCATGTCATCGCCCGCAGTGGGACTGTCGATCTTCCGTATCGTGTCGATCGCCACGGCGGAGGCAAGATCACCAGCGGCTGCCCCGCCCATGCCGTCGGCGACGATGAGCAGATGCGGGCTCGCGTAACCGGAGTCCTGGTTGTTCTTCCGGATCAATCCGATCTCGGAATGAGCGACGTAGCTCAGCTGGAGGGTCATCTGATCACGGCTCCAGCCTCAGCATGGTCTTGCCGATGCGTACCGTGTCGGCAAGCGTGATCGTGGTCGGCGCGGTAATCCGCTGGCCGTTCACGTAGGTGCCATTCGTGGAGCCGAGATCCTCGATGTAGATGCCGGTCGGGGCACCGACGACGCGGGCGTGCCGAGTGGAAACGTAATCGTCGTCCAAGATCAGCTGGCAATCTGCGCTCCGGCCGATCATGATCACTCCGCCAGCCAGGTCTGCGGAGAGGCCGGCCTGGTTGCCCTGGGAGATCATGAACACTCGAGGCTGGCCACGCTGCCGCTTGGCCTTCTTGGGCGGTGGCGGCGGCGTCTCCAGCTCCTGCGGTTGCGGCTGGTCTGAGGCCCGAACCGTCTTGCCGAACAGGTCACTCCGGATCACCGAGACTGCGGAGAGGATGAACAACCAGAGCAGAGCCAGGAAGACCACCTTGATGATCAGGAGCGCGATTTCCGACATTGCGTCTCATCGTCCGGCGGGAGCATGGATGAGCATGCGGGTGGACCCGATCTCGATCCGTGATCCCTCCTGGAGGACGGCATGTTGCACCCGTTGTCCGTTCACCATGATGCCGTTGGTGGAACCCAGATCGACGATGTCGATCTGCAAGCCCGGACCTGCCGGGTTCACCCGGATCTGCGCGTGCCGGCGCGAGATGCCGGGGTCGTTGATGCGCAGGTCGGCCTCGCTCCCGCGACCGATCACCAGTCCCGGTGGCTGCAGTGGATGCCGCGTGCCATTGACTTCGAGCACAAGTGGCGCTCGGTTGATGGCGGTCTCACTTGCCCGACCAGAGCGTGGTGTGATGCCGGCGACCGCCTGAGAGGTGACGGTGAAGCGGCCGGTGGGCAGGTGGGAGTCAAGCTCGAAGCCGATCTTGACCGGGCCATTGAATACGTATCCCATTTCGCGGGCGTGGTTACGCAGCCCAGTCGCCAGTTCGGCCTTCAGCGTGTTGGCGTACGGGGCGAGCTTGTCATGGTCGTGTTGGGAGAGGTGGACACTGAAGTCGTTGGGGACCAGGCGCTTGTTGCGGGACATCAGCTTGGCCTCCGCATCGAGTTCGCGCTGCAAACGCGCTGCGATCTCGACCGGCTGCACATCGCCCTTGAACGCGCGCGCGAAGACGCCGTTGACAGCGCCCTCCACTTTTTTCTCAAAGCGCGCGAAAATGCCCATGTCCCTCCTTCCCCGAGGTTCACCTAGATCGTATCCGCAGAAAGTAAGAGGGCTGGCCGCCCCGACAATTGAGCTGGAACCGTTGGCGTACGTGGAAAACCGACGCCTAGGTAACGATTCAGTCGTGCTAGCCTTTCCCGGCTGGATCGCAGATCTGACTGCGATCCGAGCGCGAGTGGCGGAACGGCAGACGCGCTGGCTTCAGGTGCCAGTGTCCGCAAGGACGTGGGGGTTCAAATCCCCCCTCGCGCACCAGTACGAACCCCAGCCTGACCTGGGGTTATATGGAATCCGCGGCAGGACCTCAGGGCTCATTGTGGCACCAGGGTGGCACCGACTCAGTTCGGAGGCCCTGGCATGGCATGGATTGAGCAGCGACGGCGCGCCGATGGCGGTGTGACAGCGCGGGTGTTTTGGCGGCCCGGCGGCTGTCGTGACGCTCCCCGTGATTGGGAGACATTCAGCGCCGGCTCGGATGCGCAGAACCTCGCTCGCGCGGACGGTTTCAAGCGGATGGTTGAGGCCGCTGGTCAGCGGTGGCCCGATGGCTGGGTGAAGGGTGAGGGGTTCGTCCGGCCGCCGGATATCGCCGACCCCATGACGCCTCCACCGAGCTTCGACGAGATCGGTGAGGAGTACGTCCGTCAGATCGTCGATCTGTCGCCGGGGCAGCGGAAGCGTTACCTCGGACAGCTGCAGGTGCTGGCAGGCACGCCGGTGCGAGGCTCGTTGGTGTTCGCGGGCCCGGTCACCGTAATCGGTG
>JAJTCL010000119.1 GCA_021323255.1 Propionibacteriaceae bacterium
CCATGATCGGCTGTCGGGGCGCAGCTCGCTATCTCTCGCCTGGCTTCGCCGACTGCTTCGCCATGGAATGCGAAGCGCTGCGCTACGTCCGCGACACCATGGGCCTGACCAACGTCAAGATCATGATCCCGTTCGTCCGTACCCTCATCGAGGCCGAAGGCGTGATCAGACTGTTGGCCGACAATGGGCTACGGCGGGGGAAGAACGACCTGCAGGTCGTGATGATGTGCGAGCTGCCCTCCAACGCGGTACTCGCCGACAGGTTCCTTGATTACTTCGATGGCTTCTCAATCGGCTCCAACGACATGACTCAGCTCACTTTGGGCCTGGATCGCGACTCCGCTCTGGTCGCCGCCGGTTTCGACGAACGGGACCCGGCGGTGAAACACATGCTCAGCCTGGCCATTTCGGCCTGCAAGGAGCGGGGGAAGTACGTCGGCATCTGCGGACAGGGCCCATCCGACTACCCCGACCTCGCCGAATGGCTCCTGCACCAAGGCATCGAATCCATGTCACTCAACCCCGATACCGTTATCGAGACCTGGCTCCAGCTGGGCGTGCTCGCCGCCGCCAAATCGTAATCCGATGATGACGGAAACTGCGATGTACGAAGCGTCGTACCTCCGGCCGGTGACCGACGTGCGATCCGTCTCAGCCGCCGTCGCCATCGCCGTCGCCCAGGCCGCCGATCATCACGGCCTGGCCGAAGAGCCGCTAACCGACCCCAAGATCTACGGTCCGCATGCCAATGAGGAACTCGTGGGCGAGGCGCTTGCCCCCGCATCCGGGCCAGCAGTGATCGCACCAGGTTCAGCTGGGACATTGATCCGGTTGAACGCAAACCGAGGGGACAGGTAACCAGCCGTCCCGAGGTCATCAAGCAAGTTGTTGACGGCTCGCTGCAGCGGTTGTGCGTCGATGTGATCCATCTACTACCAGCACCGGGTCGACCCCGCGGTGCCCATCGAGGCAGGTCGAGCGTCTTGCCGCTGCCCTGGGGGCCGATGACACCGGCTGTCCGGTCCCACAGCTCCCACCGCGAGGTTCATGGACCACATGTACTCCAAGCCCCCGGCAGGGTGGCACCGCATCGCAGCGTTCATGAACTGGACGAAAAACGACCTGCCAGCCTAGCGAAGTGCGCCGATCGGCGACCTGTCTAGACACCGCTGCGAACGGAGTCGCGGTGAAAGGATTTGGTCACGCGTCTCCAACGCCAGGCATTCTGGAACCGAGGCGCTGCTGCGGGGCGCCACGCGCCTCTCCTGCGCACTCCATGGGCTTCTCACACTCACACGAAGCGTCTAGAGTCGAATCGTCAGGCCAAAGGAATCCCACCCTCGTCCTAGTGGCCGGCTCCGCAGACCGCTCGGGTTTGAGAACGGAAGTGCGCACATGAGGGAATACGAGTCCCGTACCGTCTTGCGACGTCTCCCTGTCGACCATATCGAGGAGATCGAGGAAGAGAGCCACGTAGGCCACCTCGCCAAGAGCCTCGGGCTCTGGCAGCTCACCGCGATCGGCGTCGGCGGCATCATCGGCGTCGGCATCTTCTCTCTCGCTGGGCTGGTGGCGCATGGCGACGAGGACAACCCCGGCGTGGGCCCCTCCGTACTAATCGCCTTCCTCATTGCCGGCTTGGCTTCGGCGGCGGCCGCTTTGTCCTACGCCGAGTTCGCCGGCATGATCCCGAGAGCCGGCTCGGCGTACACGTATGGCTACGTCGCGCTCGGTGAGATCGTCGGGTGGTTCATCGGCTGGGACCTTCTCCTGGAGTACATCGCCATCGTCGCCGTGGTCGCAATCGGGATCTCGGGCTATCTCGAGGCGTTCCTCAACGGCTTCGGGGTCGAACTTCCGCTCTCGATCACCGCGAGCGCCGAGGACGGCGGGCTCATCAACATCCCCGCGCTCCTGATCTGCTTGCTCGTGACCTGGATCCTGGGTCGAGGCTCGAAGACCTTCGGCCGCTTCGAGTTTATTGTCGTCGGCATCAAGATCCTCCTCATCCTCTTCATCATCGGGTTGGGGATCTTCTACATCAACACGGCCAACTACGACCCGTTCATGCCGTCGGGCTTCGGCCCGGTGCTCACCGGCGCGGCGACTGTGTTCTTCGCTGTCTTCGGGTACGACGCCATGAGCACCGCCGCTGAGGAGGCCACGGACGGCCAGAAGCACATGCCCAAGGCCATCATTCTTTCGTTGATCATCGCGATGACGCTCTATGTTGCGGCAACCCTCGTCCTGACCGGCATGCAGAACTACACCGAAATCGACCCGGAAGCCGGGTTCGCCTCTGCCTTCACGAACGTGGGGCTGCCGGTCATAGCCAGCATCATCTCCGTCTTCGCTGTGCTCTCCATCATGACCGTGATGCTGACCTTCCTGCTGGGGGTCACCCGCGTCTGGTTCTCGATGAGCCGCGACGGGCTACTGCCCCCATGGTTCGCCAAGGTCGACAGCCGCGGGACCCCCCAACGGGTGACCTGGATCGCCGGCGTCGGCGCGGCTCTGCTCGCCGGCGTCTTCCCGATCCGTCAGGTCGCGGATCTGACCAACATCGGTATCCTCTCGGCGTTCGTCGTGGTGTGTCTGGCCGTCATGATCTTCCGCTACACGCGCCCAGATACCCCGCGGACCTTCCGGCTCCCGCTGATGCCGGTGGTGCCGGCGTTCGGAGTCCTTGCGTCGCTGTTCCTCATCCTGCAGCTGCAGTGGGAGACCTGGGTGCGGTTTGCAGTCTGGCTCCTCATAGGGCTGATCATCTACTTCGCCTACGGACGTAAGCACTCTCTGCTCAGCCCCGACAGCCCGCTCCACGAACGCGCGCAAGCCTCTCCGCCCCCGCCATAGCGCCCACGGGTTTCAACGGCTCGTGGGCAGGAGCCTCAAGCCTGCGCCGGCCCTTCGTCGCATCTTATGTGCATCGCGGTCTCGGTGAAGACGCGGTAACCGAATTCTGGCAGGTAGCCGTGGATCTCTCGGATGTCCAAGGCAGACATGAAGGCAAGGATGTCGTTGGTCACGACCTGGCCTGGCACCAGGATCGGGAAGCCTGGCGGATACGGCGTGACGAACATGGCCGACACGACTTCCCGGCCCGCAGCCACACGGTCGACCAACTCAGCGTGCGCAAGGTATTCACACGCCGTGTGGTCGTACGCAAGGAAGTACGCCGATCGAAGATTCCCGTCGGGGCTGTCCCGGTTATCTCGGAAGGGGTCAGCGAAATAGCTGAAGTCCGGTAGCGCGGGCGGGTCGCTGGTCAGCGCAGCGATTGACTGCTCTCGGGCCTGCAGTTCCAATGGGCCGAGCCTCGAAAGTTCTTCGTCGAGTTCCTCCGCTATGTTGACCAGCACCTCAATGAGGTAGGCCACCGAACTCCGGTTCGTTCCAATGTTGGTCATGAACAGCACACTGTTTCGCGCGGTTTTGTTGACTTGGATGCCGTACCGGTCCATCAGATAGGCGTGCTTGAACGTGTCACCATCAATACCGCTGCGACCGGTGGACAGGGTGAGCCGACACGGGTCAATCACGAACTCGTCGCACTCCCAGGCCCTCTCCATGTCGGCTAAACCACCCCGAAGGGGCAGCTCGATGCCCGAGGGACGGTACTTCGCAGGAATCATCTCTCGAGTGGTGAGGAACCCGAAGTACTTCCGGATAAGCGGATGTGACTCCACGGCGTCGTAGAGGCCCATCGCCAGCTCGGTCTGCTTTTGCACGAGCTGGAAGCCCTCCAACTCAACCTGCTGCCGTCCAACGTCGAGCGAAGCGATGATCTGGTAATTGGGCGAGGTGGAGGTATGCGTCATGTACGCCTCGTGAAACGCTTCCTCATTGCGACGGTTGAAGTCCTGGTCGAAGACATGGATCATTGACCCCTGCCGCAGAGCCGTCAATGTCTTGTGTGTCGACTGGGTGGCGTAGACGCGGATGCGGACCGCCTTCGGGTCGGGCAGCGTTCCAGCCGCGGTTTCGGCGTACGTTTGCGCGTACTCCGCGCTCCGGTAGCGCTCCTGAAGCCGCCGGGCTGCGCACATCGCGGTGCGGCGCCGGTAGACGGGATGGAAGCCGGCAAACGCGAACCAGGCCTCGTCCCAGAGGAAGACGAGGTCCGGCTTGATGGCAAGGCACTCCTCCATGACGCGTTCGACGTCGTAGACGATGCCATCGAAGGTGCAATTGGTGAGGGAGAGCATCTTGACCTGGTGGAGCCGACCTGCTTGTTGGTATTCGAGCAATCGGTTCTTGATGCTTTCGAGCGGAACTGCTCCATACATCGAGTACGCGTCGAGCGGGTAGGCGTCGAGGTAGCACACTTGGGCACCGGCGAGCATGAGTCCGTAATGATGCGATTTGTGACAGTTGCGGTCCACCAGCACGATGTCGCCGGGTGTCACGATCGACTGAACGACAATCTTGTTCGCTGTCGAGGTGCCGTTTGTCACAAAGAAGGTCCGTTGCGCTCCGAAGGCACGTGCCGCGAGGTCTTGCGCTCTCTTGATCGTGCCGGTGGGGTCCAGCAGCGAATCCAGTCCACCGGAGGTTGCCGAGGTCTCGGCCAGAAACATGTTGAGCCCGTAGAAGTTGGTCAGCTCTCGGCTCCATTGAGAATTGACGACCGACTTGCCCCGGGAGATGGGTAGCGCGTGGAAGACACCGGTCGGTTGCCGGCTATAGCCTCGGAGCGCTGTGAAAAATGGTGTCTCGTAGCGCTCAGCCACGCCGGCGAGTATCGACAGATGTAGCTCGAGGGAGTCCTGACGGTGGAAGATGCGCCGGAACCGTCGAGTCAGCCTGCCCGCGATGTGCTCGATGGACACCAGGGCGACGAGATACAGATCCATCTCCGGACGCCGGTCAGCAATCCGCTCACCGAGTAGCAGCATCCGTTCGCTGGCTGACTGCGTCACACCGCCCAGGCCGCCGATGCTCTCGAGGAAGTGCCGCAGGTCATTGAGGCGGTGCGGGGACGCATCCGCAAGACCGGGCCGTATGACGCACGCCTGCAGATCTGAATTGAGCAGCACCGCGACGAGGGCGTCCTCGAAGCTGGGAACAATGACGAGCTCGTAGGTGAAGGGGTCCTCCACCCGCCGCAGGCTGTGTAGTTCCTCGCGGAGGGCCTCGGCCGCGGCCGCGGAGATGTCGTCCACGATGAGGACCTCGAACACGGGCCGATCGACCCCTTCGTGCCTGACGAGTTGTCGGCTGATGGTGTCGACTATCCGCATCGCCGCTTCGTAGTCATCGTCTTCGCACATCTCGCGGACCCGGTGCAGCTGGTCGCGGCCGGGATAGGCCCAGTAGGTCTCGATTGGGTCCAGCAGTTGAAGGAGGGAGGCAACTTCCTTTCGTAGCATGTCGCTCTGGTCCGCGGGCAGCGAGGTTTCAAACAGCCGCTTCGTCGCGTCGGCGAGGGAGCTCCACGCGTCACCGCGCAGCTGCCACACACTGTTGTATGCCCGCATGGGCAGCGCCGGGCCGTACTCGGCGACGGTCATCCCATGTAGGGATAGCGGTAGTCGGTCGCCGGCACGAACGTTTCCTTGATCGTGCGAGGGGATACCCAGCGGAGCAGGTTGAGGATGGAGCCGGCCTTGTCGTTGGTCCCGCTCGCCCGGGCACCACCAAAGGGCTGCTGCCCCACAACAGCACCGGTCGGCTTGTCGTTGATGTAGAAGTTGCCCGCCGCGAACCGCAACACGTCCATCGCTTCGACGATCACGGTGCGGTCCTGCGCGATGATGGAGCCCGTCAACCCGTACGGGCCGATCGCAGCTGACTCGCGCAGCACCCGGTCGTAGTCGGCGTCGTCGTACACGAACACCCCAAGGATGGGCCCGAAATACTCAGTGGTGAAGACCTCGTGGTTGGGGTCATCGGCCTGCACCACGGTGGGCCGGACGAAGTAGCCTTCGCTGTCGTCGGCCTGGCCCCCGGCCACGATCTCGACACCCTCTTCGCCGCGTACCCGGTCGATCACGCCGCTGAGTTTGTTGAATGACCGGTCGTCGATCACCGCACCCATGAAGTTGGTGAAGTCCGTGACGTCCCCTATCGGCAGGCTATCTACCTCGCTGACCAGATCACTACGCAGCTTCGACCACAGCGACTGCGGAATGTAGGCGCGGGACGCGGCTGAGCACTTCTGGCCTTGATACTCGAACGCGCCGCGGACCAGGGCAACCCGAAGAACGTCGATATCAGCCGAGGGATGGGCGACAACAAAGTCCTTACCGCCGGTTTCACCGACCAGGCGGGGATATGCGCGGTAAGTCTTAAGATTCGTCGCGACTGAGCCCCATAAGTGTCCGAACACCGTCGTCGAGCCAGTGAAATGGATGCCAGCCAAAGCGGGATCCACCAACGCGGCCTCACTCACCGCCTCTCCGCGCCCGGTCACCATGTTGATCACCCCGGGCGGCAGGCCAGCCGCTTCGAGCAGCTGCATGGTGTAGTGCGCCGCCAGCTGTTGGGTCGGAGCCGGCTTCCATACCACGGTGTTTCCCATGAGCGCGGGTGCCGTGGGCAGGTTCCCGGCGATGGCGGTGAAGTTGAACGGCGTGATAGCGAGAACGAAGCCTTCCAATGGCCGATGATCAAGACGGTTCCACACACCGGAGCCGCTCAGTGGCTGCTCCTCCAAGATCTCTCGAGCAAAGCCAACGTTGAATCGCCAAAAGTCGGCCATTTCGCAGGCGGAGTCGATCTCGGCCTGGTACGCCGTTTTGCTCTGACCAAGCATTGTCGCGGCATTGAGCGTCGCCCGCCACGGTCCCGTCAGCAGGTCGGCGGCCTTGAGGAAGATGGCGGCGCGCTCGTCAAATGACAGGCGCTGCCATTCCGCCGCCGCGGCTAGGGCGGCATCGACCGCCTGTCGTACATCGTCCGCCGTAGCATCCTGTAGCGTGCCGAGCTTTGCCTCCTTCCGGTGCGGCTGGACGACGCTGATCGGGACACCGCCGCCGAGCCTGTGCTCCCCACCTATGGCCATGGTGAGCTCTACGTCCTCGGCGGCAAGTTCCTTCAGCCGGTCCTGTAGTTCCAGTCGTTCCGGGCTTCCTGGCGCGTAATCGTGAACGGGCTCGTTAAACGGTTCAGGCACCTTTGTGATGGCATCCATCACTCTCCTTAAGTTCGGTTGTGGACGAGCGCGTCTGATTAGTCAGTGGCCGGCAAGCGCGCGCAGGAAGAACCGGAGGTTGGCGGGGCGCTCCGCTAACCTCCTCATGAAGTACGGGTACCAGGCCGAACCGAAGGGGATATATATCCGGACCCGGTGACCGTCACGCGCCAGCTTCTCCTGGAGGTCGCGCCGAATGCCGTACAGCATTTGGATCTCGTAGTCGCGCGGCCCTTTGCCCACCTTGGCCGCAGCCGCCGAGGCATAGGCGATCAGCCCGTCGTCATGGGTGCCGAAAGCGGGATCGCCGCCGTACTCGAATAGCCAGTCGGTGAGGAATTTGTACTGCGCGGTGATGTCCTTTTTGCCCTGCTCCGCCAACTCGACCGGCTCGGCGTACGCACCCTTGACTAGCCGGACCCGCGGCTTAAGCGAGGCCAGCCCCTCAAGGTCGAGGGGTGTCCGACGCAGCATTGCCTGTATGGCCACGCGAACCTGCGGATGCCGGGCCGCCGCTTCCCGGTAGTGCTCCAGGGTGTCGGAGACCAGGCTGCTGTCCTCCATGTCGATCTCAACCGGGACA
>JAJTCL010000120.1 GCA_021323255.1 Propionibacteriaceae bacterium
TCTCAGTGATTACCAGTGGGATTGCTCTGTCAGCACACTTCGGCGACGGCCAGCTCAGACCAGCCGACGTTGCGGCCGGCATCGTCGGGGCAGTGGTCAAGGACCCGATCGCTGATCAGGTGGCGTGGAGTGAGTACCTCGAGGTGGTCGCCCGCGAGCGGGCAGGCTGGTCTGAGTTCTACACCGCCTGCCGCGACGTCTCGTGACCTCCACGCTCTCCACCCCTGCGGTCGACGATCATGATGTCGACCGAGAGCTCGATCGTGCTGCGAGCGAGCGGCCGCCGGTCGAGGTCTTCGGCATCCGCCACCATGGTCCCGGTTCAGCCCGCTCACTTGTTGCGGCACTGATCGACTATCAGCCAGATGTCGTGCTCATCGAAGGTCCTGCCGATGCCGATCCTTTGCTCCGCTGGGTGCTGGCCGATGGGATGACGCCGCCACTTGCGCTGCTGGGCTACGCCGCGGATCGTCCTCAGACAGCAGCGTTCTGGCCGTACGCGGTCTTCTCTCCGGAGTGGCAAGCCATGAGGTACGGGCTGCGCCGTGATGTCGAGGTTGCCTTCTGCGACCTTCCGGCCGCCGCGGTACTCACCCGGTGGCCGCGGGAGGTGGTGCACAACGAAGATGATGATGTTGATCAGGTACCGACGGCTGATGAGCCAGCTGAGACGCTCCCACCAATCTCCCTCGAGCATCATGATCCGCTGGCAGTGCTAGCGCAGGCCGGCGGCTACGACGATCCGGAGCGGTGGTGGGACGATCTTGTGGAGTCGCGGCTGGATTCGTCCTCGCCCTTCCCGATGATCACCGAGGCGATGGGGGAGTTGCGGATGATCATGGGCCAAGACGGCCGCTATGCGGAGCGGGAGGCCCGGCGTGAGGCATACATGCGGCAGCGGATCCGGGCCGCTCTGAAGCGCGGTCGGGAACGCGTGGCAGTGGTCTGCGGCGCCTGGCACGCGCCCACGCTACGGTGGCCATTGCCGCCGGCGGCCGCCGATGTGCGGACACTGCGTGGCATGCCGCGACGCAAGATCATCTTGACTTGGGTGCCATGGACCCATCAGCGTCTTGCCTCCATTACCGGCTACGGCGCCGGCGTCGCATCGCCCGGCTGGTATCACCATCTTTGGGTCGCGCCAGATCGGCCGATCGTGCGTTGGCTAGCCCGGGTCGCCGCAGCCCTACGCACCCGCGATCTTCCGGTGTCCAGCGCTCACGTCATCGAGGCCGTCCGACTGGCTGAGACGTTGGCCAGCCTGCGCGGCCGACCGCTGGCCGGTTTGACCGAGGTCACTGAGGCGACGCGAGCAGTGTTGTGTGATGGTGACGAACTGGCAGTGCGCTACATCACTGACCATCTCGTCGTCGGGCAAGCCCTCGGCTCGGTCAACGAAGATGTGCCCACTGTTCCGCTGGAGGCCGACCTGGTCCGTACCTGCCGCACACTGCGGGTCAGGCGTGAGGCGGCAGTCCGGTTTCATGATCTGGATCTGCGAAGGCCGATCGATCAAGCTCGATCCCAACTGTTCCATCGGCTGCGTTTGCTTGGCCTCGGATGGATCGTGCCGGCCGAGAGCGGCGTGCAGAGTCAAGGCACGTTCCGCGAGACCTGGGAGTCGCGGTGGGAGCCCGAGTATTCGGTGGCCATCGTCGAGGCGTCTGTCTGGGGAACGACTGTGGCATCGGCTGCAACTGCACGGGTGCAGAAGATCATCGACGAAGGCTCGTTGGTTGAGTTGACCTCAGCCGTCGAACGCTGTCTGCTCGCCGAACTGCCTCGGGCACTTGATCAACTGCTGGCAACGCTTGCTAACAAGGCTGCGTTGGACGCTGACGTTGTGCATCTGATGGACGCGCTGCCGGCGCTGGCTCGAGCACAGCGCTACGGCGACGTACGCAAGACCGACACCCGAGCGCTGCGCAGGGTGAGTGAAGTGCTGGTGGTCCGGATCTGCGCAGGTCTGCGACAAGCTGTCGCAAGTCTCGATGCCGAGAACGCCGCCGCCATGCGGCGGCGTATTGATGCGGTCAATGCCGCCATCGTGCTGCTCAGCGAGTCGGCGGACGATGTCGATAACGTGCCCGATGAGCCCGTCGAAGCGCGCCCTTCGACAAGCCCAGGGCGCAGGCATTCGGAATCCTCGAGGCGGCCCGACCCTCGTACCCGTTGGCTGCAGACGTTGGTCACCATGATCGACCGAACTGATGTGCATGGTCTGCTGCTGGGTCGCGTCGTGCGGTTGCTGTTGGACGCTGACGAGCTCATCGATGTTCCGGTGAGGCTGGAACGGGCGCTGTCCGCTGGAGTTCCGGCCGCAGACAAGGCAGCTTGGGTGGATGGCTTCTTCACCGACGGCGCGCTGCTCCTGATTCACGATGCCGAGTTGCGCCGACTGCTGGATGAATGGGTCAACCAGCTGGACGAGGTGCAGTTCGTCGACATGTTGCCGCTGCTGCGCCGGACCTTCGGCACTTTTGCTCCCGCGGAACGTCAAGCTATTGCAGAACGAATCGCGCTCGGCACGAAGGATCGTGATCGTCAGCCTCCCGAAGAGGTTGATCTCGAATTGGCGGCGCGGGCTCTGGCTACCGTCGATCTCATACTGGGTGAGCGTCATGACTGAGACCGGGCGAAATGAGCTCCAGACCAGACTGCGGCGCTGGCGGCTGATGCTCGGAGAAGCGTCCGCAGCTGAGCTCGACACCGACCTGAGTCGGGCGGAGCAGAGGATGGACGGCGCGCTTGCCGCACTCTACGACTCGACCGAGCAGGATAGCGCCGAGGAGCCGCGACGCTCCGGCGGCCTGGGCTCATCAGCCCCGCGGGTAGCCCGCTGGCTGGGTGACATCCGGGCCTACTTCCCGACCAGCGTGGTCCAGGTCATGCAGCGGGATGCTATCGATCGGTTGCAGCTCACCTCCATGTTGCTGGAGCCGGAGCTGCTGGATTCCATCCAGCCGGATGTTCATTTAGTCGGCTCTCTGGTGAGTCTCAGTCACGTCATGCCCGACTCCACCAAGCGCACCGCGCGCCTCGTGGTCGGCCAGGTGGTCGCGGAGATCGAACGACGGATCGCGAACAAGACTCGCGCTGCCGTCACCGGAGCCGTCAGCCGAGCCAGCCGGACGCGCCGACCGCGGCCACAAGACATCGACTGGAACTTGACGATTCGCCGCAACCTCGACCACTACCTACCTGAGCAGCGCACCATCGTGCCGGAGCGACTGGTGGGCCACGGCCGGGGCGCGAACGCCATCGTGAAGGAGGTGGTGGTCGCGATTGACCAGTCCGGATCGATGGCGGAATCGGTGGTCTACGCGGCGGTTTTTGGTGCCACCCTGGCATCCGTCAGGTCGATGAAGACCTCTGTAGTGGCCTTCGATACCGAGGTCGCCGATCTCACCGACAAGCTGTCCGATCCGGTCGATGTCCTGTTTGGTTGCCAGCTCGGTGGCGGCACCGACATCAACCGGGCACTTGCGTACTGCCAGCGGCTGATCACCCGACCGACCGAGTCGGTTCTGGTGCTGATCTCCGATCTCTACGAAGGTGGTATCGCCGAGGAGATGCTGCGCCGGGTCGCCGCCTTGCTGCGGGCTGGGGTGACGGTGATCGCCCTGCTTGCCTTGTCGGATTCGGGATCGCCGGCCTACGACCACGAACATGCGGCGGCCTTGGCGGCGCTTGGAGTGCCGACCTTTGCGTGCACCCCGGACCATTTTCCGGAGCTGCTCGCTGTAGCCATCAGCAAGGGTGACGTCGCTCGATGGGCTGCCACGGTTGCCAGTGAGGCCGCCACACCCAGCCCAGCTCCGATGGCAAACCACGATCATGGCTGAGCCGCTGAAGAATTTCTTCGGGCCGGAGGTGCCAGCCAGGATCGCTCGAATGATCAAAGAGGTCGACAGCACCTTCGACGAGGATGCTTTCCTGACCGACGCGCTCATTGGCTACCAGGAGCTGGAGCTCACCCCGCGTGCCTGGCAGATTGCCCATGCGCTTGGCCGTCATCTGCCGCAGGACTACGAACGGGCGATTGAGATCCTGCTTGCATCGCTTGGGCCCAAGCTCGAAGCGGCCGAACTCACCGGCATGGACGTGTTCATTTACCTGCCACATGTGTTCTACGTAGCGAAGTTCGGCGTTGATCACTTCGAGGCGTCAATGCGCGCCCAATACGAACTGACGCAGCGGTTTACAGCGGAATACAGCATCCGCGGCTTCCTCGAGCGATACCCGGAGCGGACGCTCGACCGGCTACGGGACTGGGCAGGCGACTCGAACGTCCATGTACGGCGGCTGGTTTCGGAGGGGACCCGGCCACGGCTGCCCTGGGCGCCACGGCTGCGTGCCTTTCAAGACGATCCGCAACCTGTGCTCCAGCTGCTCGAGCTCCTCAAGGACGATCCTGAGCTTTACGTTCGCCGGTCGGTCGCCAACAATCTGAACGACATCGGGAAGGACAACCCGACGGCTCTCATCGAGACCTGCCGGCAATGGCTGAGCGGCGCCACTGCGGAGCGGACCTGGTTGATCCGGCACGCCCTTCGTTCCGCGGTGAAGCGAGGTGAGCCCGCCGCGCTGGAGGTCCTTGGTTTCGTTCCGGCGACTGGGGTCGAGGTGCGTGACATTCACCTTGCGCCCGCGGTGGCCTCGATTGGCGAGTCCGTTACCTTCACCGTTGAGCTCGCTAACGAAAGCTCAACGGCACAGCAGTTGCTGGTCGATCTTCGCGTGCACTTCGTCAAGGCGAACGGACGGCCGAGCCCGAAGGTCTTCGTACTGAAGGAGCTGGAAGTTGAGCCAGGCGGGTCCGCGCGGCTCACAAAGACGATCTCCCTAGCCCAACACACAACTCGCACCCACTATCCGGGAAAGCATCGCGTCGAAGTGGTCGTGAATGGTCGGGTGATCGGGAGCGGTGCATTCGATGTCGTGGTTGAGAGCCGCATCCCCACTTCGTGATCATCAAAGGAGTCGCTGCTGGCGGCGCGGCCACCTCGGCTGAGCTTCTGAGCCGCCGTCTGCCACCTGAACCGTGAGAGGATCGGGTCCGTGACAGCGGTTCCATCCATCTCGTACTCGATTACCGTGCGGCTGGAGGTTCCGGCGGGCGGCGCCTCGGTCAGCCAGTTGACGACTGCTGTGGAGCAGGCTGGTGGCGCTGTGACCGCTCTCGACGTCACAGCGTCGGGACCTGAGCGATTGCGGATCGATGTGACTTGCGCTGCTCGCGACACCGAGCACGCGGAACTGCTCGTCGAGGCGATGCGTGGCGTACCTGGCGTCGCGGTTGGCAAAGTCAGCGATCGCACATTCTTGATGCATCTCGGCGGCAAGATCGCGATGAACAGCAAACACCCGATCCGCAACCGTGACGATCTATCCATGATCTATACCCCCGGCGTGGCACGAGTGTGTTTGGCGATTGCGAAGAACCCCGAAGATGCCCGCCGGCTGACCATCAAGCGGAACAGCATTGCGGTAGTCACCGACGGTTCAGCGGTGCTCGGGCTCGGCAATCTCGGCGCAGCGGCTGCACTGCCAGTGATGGAAGGCAAGGCGGCGCTGTTCAAGCGCTTCGGTGACATCGATGCCTGGCCATTGTGTCTGGATACCCAGGATGTCGACGAGATCATCAAGGTGGTGCACGCAATCGCCCCCGGTTTTGCCGGGATCAACCTAGAGGACATCTCGGCTCCGCGCTGCTTCGAGGTTGAGCGCCGGCTGCGTGAGCAGCTGGATATCCCCGTCTTCCATGATGACCAGCACGGCACGGCGATCGTGGTGCTGGCCGCGCTGTACAACGCACTGCGGGTGGTGGACAAGCAGATCGCGGACGTACGGATTGTGATGTCGGGTGCTGGGGCGGCGGGCACAGCGGTCATCAAGCTGCTGCTCGCCGCTGGTGCACGCAACGTCATAGTCGCCGACATCGCGGGAGTCGTGCACCGAGGTCGCACCGACCTGACCGGGGAGCTGGAGTGGCTGGCCCAGAACACCAACCAACTCGACTTCACAGGCTCGCTGAAGGAAGCGGTGGTCGGCGCTGACGTCTTCATTGGGCTCTCGGCACCTGGCGTCCTCGCTATGTCCGACGTGGCGGCGATGGCGGATCGGTCGATCGTCTTCGCTTTGGCCAACCCCGAGCCGGAGGTGGATCCGGCCGAGGCCACCCGGTATGCGGCAGTCGTTGCGACAGGGCGTTCGGACTTTCCGAATCAGATCAACAATGTGCTGGCGTTCCCAGGGGTTTTCCGCGGACTGCTCGATGCGCACTCTGTCGAGATCACCTCGACCATGCTGCTGGCTGCTGCCCGCGCGCTGGCCGGGGTGGTGCATAACGATGAGCTCAACGCCGCCTACATCGTGCCAAGTGTGTTCCATGCTGAGGTGCACCACGCTGTCGCTGCGGCCGTACGCCGAGCAGCCGGAGGACCTGCCGAGTTACCGTCCGACACCGAAGTTGCTGTTTAGGCCATGTCGTACCCCGCCCCGCCCGATCAGCAGCACGTCTCGTCGCTGCATGGCTGGCATCTCGCCGCTGGAGGGGCAGTTGTTGCTGTGTTGTTGCAGCTATGGGGGCTCTATCGGGTCACGGGTCCACCGCAGCCGTCGTGGATTCCCAATGCCGACAAACTTGCACACGCCATAGGCTTTGCAGTCCCGGTGATGTTGATCTTGCTGGCGGTGGCGCTGCGCCCTCCGCTGCGCTCGCAGTGGCCCACTCGCGGGATCACTGCGCTGGTGGTTGGGGTTTTTGGGGTGCATGCCGTCGTCAGCGAGCTGATCCAGCACGTGTGGTACCAACATCGGACGGGCGATCTGCTCGATGTGGTTGCGGACTGGGTCGGAATCGCGGCCGCGGTAGTGCTGGTTCGGGTGATGGTGCTGCGGGGCTCCCGCAGCACCTACCGGGGGCTTGCCCCCTCATGAGCGAGCCAGCGGAACGGCCAGCAATCACGCGTGAACCGGTCGCAGGAGATCTGTTGGTGGCGAGCATCATGCTCGCTGATGGTGTCTTCAACCAGACAGTCGTGCTGATCTTGGACTCGGATCAGGACGGCGCCCTTGGAGTGATCTTGAACGAGATCTCGCAGACGCCCCTTGATGCGGTGCTGCCGGAGTGGGTGAGCACGGTGTCGGAGCCCCGGTTGCTCTTTCACGGCGGGCCGGTGTCACCCAATGGCGCGATCTGCCTGGCCAGTGTGGTGGCTGATGGTGAGGAGCCTCCGGGCTGGCGGCCGCTGTTCAGCAGTGTCGGGCTGTTGCACCTGGACACTCCGATCGAGATCGTCTCCGGGGCGTACCGCGATCTGAGGATCTTCGCCGGCTACGCGGGTTGGGCTACCGGCCAGTTGCAGGCCGAGATCGCCGAAGGCATGTGGTACCTCGCGCCGGCGGACTACAGCGACGTCTTCAGTGACCACCCCCTCGAGCTGTGGCGTACAGTGCTGCGTCGGCAGAAAGGCGAGCTGGCGTTCTTCTCCACCTGGGTGGAGAACCCAGAGCTCAACTGATGGCAAATATGCTGCGGCGACCGGATCACCGTCGCTGACCGCGACACCATGACATTGTTGTGAAGCTTGTTTTCCAGGTGCATAGGATTACGTCGCAGGAGTCGCCTAGTGAGAAGGTCATCGCGGGTGTGCTCACCGAGACGTCGGTGTTCATATCGCACTGACGGAAGGGATTCGAGCCGATCTGGTGTGCCCATGGGGACAAGGCGTTCTCGGCATTCAAGGAGGCGAAACCGGACCTCGTGCTGCTCGACCTCATGCTGCCCGGGCGTGACGGTGTCGACGTTTGTCGCGATATCCGCGCCGAGTCGGGGGTACCGATTGTGATGCTGACTGCCAAGACCGACACCATCGATGTGGTCGAAGGCCTGGAAGCGGGGGCCGACGATTACGTTGCCAAGCCTTTCAAAGCCAAGGAGCTGGTCGCCAGAATCAAAACTCGGCTGCGCAGGATGCCGGCTTCCGAGGAGGTCGATGTCGAGACGCTGCGGATCGGGGATCTCTCGATCAGCGTGGACGGGCATTCAGTGAAACGGGATGGGGTCCAGATCCAGCTCACGCCTTTGGAGTTCGACCTCTTACTGGCGCTGGCCCGACGGCCTTGGCAAGTGTTCAGTCGCGAGGTATTGCTCGAGCAGGTGTGGGGCTACCGCCATGCCGCCGATACCCGGCTGGTCAACGTACACGTGCAGCGGTTACGGTCAAAAATCGAGAAGGATCCCGAGCATCCTGAGATCGTCGTGACGGTACGAGGGATCGGCTACAAGGCCGGCGAAACCAACCCGGCCCGATAGCCGGCTTGAAGGCGGTCTGAGGTGAACGTCGGCATATGGTCTCCATTCTGAAGGCTTTGATATCCCGCTGGTGGCGGTTCCCGATCACCTGGTGGCGGCGGTCGTTGCCGCTTCGAGTGGTGCTGACCGAATTCGTTGCCTCGGTGCTGGTACTGGTCCTCGGGGGTTTCTTGCTGATGCAGCAAGCCACCATCGGGGTGATCGACGGCAAGAAGGCGGCCGCCAAGA
>JAJTCL010000121.1 GCA_021323255.1 Propionibacteriaceae bacterium
CTGCGAGAAGCGACGTCAGCCATCGATCTGGCCGTCATAACCGAGGTGTCGCGGCGGATCGCGTTGTGCGCACATGTCGACATATACGGGGTCGTCGGCAGCGCGATGCTCGCGGAGGAGCTGCAGGGCCGGCTCTACCGAATCGGGGTTCCGGCCAATGCATGGTCGGAGGTCCACAGCGGTCTGACCAGTGCGGCCATCCAGGATTCGGACGCGGTGGCGATCGGCATTTCGACCACGGGACGAACCGAAGAGACGATCGAGATGCTGGCTCAGGCCGGTCGTGCAGGCGCGTTCACGGTGGCCGTCACCAACGACCCCACTTCATCGCTAGCCGAGCTTGCCGATCGGAGGATTGTGACCTCGATTTATGAGCAATTCCGGCAGCCCGACGACCTATCGGCCAAGCATGGCCAGCTTCTCGTGCTCGACCTGCTCTACCTGCTCGTGGCGCAGGAGAATTTCGACCGGTCGAGCGCCAAGCTGGCTGCGTCCGCACTTGCCGTGTCCTCCCACCGTCGGCCCCGTCGCACACCGCCAAGGGCGGCGGTCGCCGTGCCCGGCGCATCACGTGACGGATACAGCGCTAGTGCGCAATCGCGCCCTTCGTCAGGCTCACGGCGCATGCCTGGGGGCTCAGGGCGTTTGCCGGGGGAGGAGGCTGACCGGTGACGAAGAGTGTGATTGCGCCCGTCGCGAGCGACTTCGCGAGCGAGGTGGGCACGAGACTCGAGCGCTTAGCCAGTCTGGCTGTCGATGGCGGCCTGGACGAGGCGATCGATCTGATGACTCGGGCCCTCCAGGCCGGTGCAGTGATACAAGCATTTGGTACGGGCCATTCGGAGGCGTTCGCGATGGAGATCGCGGGCCGGGCCGGGGGCTTGATCCCGACGAACAAGATCGCTCTCCGCGACGTCGTGCTGCGCGGCAGCATGAGGGTGGATGCCCTAACTGGATCGAGCATGGAACGCAACCCCGACATCGTTGCTGAGTTGTGGGAGATTTCGCCGATCCATCCCGGCGACGTCTTCCTCATCGCCTCCAACTCTGGCGTCAACGGCTCTGTGGTGGGCATGGCACTGCTGGCCAAAGAGAGGGGCCACGACGTCATCGGGGTGACGTCACTTCAGCACACCGTGCAGGTGCGGCCAAAACATCCCAGCGGTCGGCGGCTGTCAGAGGTCGCTGACGTGGTGATCGACAACCTGGCACCGTATGGGGATGCGACCCTTGCCCTGCCAGGAGGCGTTGCCGTGGGCTCTGTCTCATCCATTACGAGCGCATTCATCGCCCAGTTGCTGACTATTGGTGTCGCCGAGCGGATGAACGGCGACGGCAGAGTGCCTCCGCTTTACTTGTCGGCGAACATCCCTGGCGGGGATGAGCACAACCATGCACTTGAAAAGACGTATGCGGGGCGGATCCGGCGCGCCACCTGATGGCCCGACCTTCAAGCCACCCACCTCGTACACCGAACCAACAAGGGATCAATCGAAAGGGACATCAGATGGACATCAACGTCAAGCCGCTGGGGCGACGCGATTTCCTCCGCGGCTCACTCGCCGCGGCGGCTTTGGCCGCCACTGGGACGCTCGGAGCCTGCGCCACCTCAGGTACGGGTACCAGCACACAGACGAGCTCGGCCCCAGCCGGTCAGGTTAGCGACACCAACCCCTTCGGAGTGCAGTCGGGGACGGCGGTTGAGGCCGTGATCTTCAAAGGTGGGTATGGCATCGACTACGCGGAGTTCGCCGGTAAGCAGGTCGAGGCGAAGCAGCAGGGTGTGACGGTGAAGGTGACGCCCACCACCAAGGTCGCCCAGACTCTGCAGCCCCGCTTCGTTGCGGGCAACCCGCCGGACGTTATCGACAACAGTGGCGCTGGCTTGATTGGTGTCAATACGATCCGGGATCAGTTGGCCGAGCTGAACGACGTTGTCGAGGCCAAGAACTACGAGGGCACGGTGATCAAGGACACGCTCTACGAGGGCGTCATGGATCCAGGAACCTTTGATGGCAAGTTCATTGTGCTGAACTATGTCCTCAGCGTGTTCGCGATCTGGTACTCGGCCTCACTCTTCGAGCAGAACGGCTGGACCGTTCCGAAGACGTACGAGGAGATGCTGGCCCTGGGCGAAGAGGCGAAGGGCAAAGGCAAGTATCTGCTCGGCTGGGGCAAGGAAGCGGCGACCTATTACCAGACGATGGCCATCGGTTCCGCGATCAAAGAGGGTGGCGACGAAGTGCGGCTGGCGTTGGACAATCTCAAGCCCGGCTGCTGGTCGCTCCCTCCCCTTCAGGACGTGTTCAATGGGCTGAAGAAGATCATCGACGCCGGCTACATGAAGCCTGGTGGGTCGGGGACGGTGTTCACCGCAGCCCAGGCCCAGTGGAGCGAAGCCGAGGACTTCATCCTCTATCCGTCGGGCAGCTGGATCGAGAACGAAATGAAGGACCAGACCAAATCGGGCTTCAAGATGACCGGTGCGCCCGAGCCGGTCGTGTCGAGCAATTCGAAGATGCCGTGGGAGGCGCTGCACTCGACTGCTGGCGAGGGCTACATCGTCCCGTCGCAGGGCAAGAACGTCGCCGGCGGCAAGGAGTTCCTGCGCGCGATGCTCTCCCAGGAAGCCGCGGTGAACTTCGCGAAGACGAAACTGGCCTCGACCATCGTCAAGGGCACGGTTCCCGCAGACGGCTTCGGGTCGACGGCACTGCAATCCCAGATCAAGATGCTCGAGACCGCAGGGTCGAACATCTTCTCCTGGACCGTCTTGAATCCTGCCGACCTCTACGGCATGAACACTGATCAGCTTGTGGTTTGGAATACCTTCCTCGGGGGCGGCTCGAGCGTGGCCGAACTCACCGAAGGGCTGCAAAAGATCACCGACAAGGTCGCCAATGATGATTCGATCAAGAAGGTGCAAGTGTCGTGACTACGTTGACCAGCGGGGGGCTCACCAGTGGGGTGAGCGCCCCGCCGGGCGGGTTGCGGCGGATCGGCTCGGCCCGCTGGCGCCGGCGTAACCTGACATTCGACAAGATCACCTTCTTCCTGGTCTTCTTGGTGATCCCGGTCGCGTTCTACATCGCCTTCGTAGTCTCCCCGTTTGTCCAGGCTGCGTACTTCTCGCTGACCGACTGGACGGGCTTCTCACCCGGGATGAACTTCATTGGGCTGTCCAACTACGCGAAGCTGTTCGCCGATAGCACCTTCCTGCAAGCCATGGGCAACAACATTCTGATGGCGATCGTGGTACCGGTCGTGACGTTGGGGGTGGCGATGTTCTTCGCCACCCTCGTCACGGTCGGCGGCTCGACTCGGGGCAACGTCAAAGGCTTGCGCAGCTCAAGTTTCTACCGAGTGGTCTCCTTTTTCCCCTACGTCATCCCAGCCATCGTCATCGGACTCATCTGGTCCCAGATCTACGACCCCAGCGCCGGACTCCTCAATGGCATCCTTACCCGACTCGGGCTGGAGCAGTTCGCCTCGTTTGCCTGGTTGGGTGACCCGCGCACGGCGCGTTGGGCGGTCATGTTCGTCATCATTTGGGGCCTGGTCGGCTTCTACATGGTGTTGTTCATCGCCGCTATCAAGGGCATTCCCGCCGAGGTCTTCGAGGCGGCCCGGATCGACGGCGCCGGACGTTTTCGTACCGCGATTTCGATCACCATCCCGCTGATCCGGGAGAACGTGCAGACCGCCTTCATCTACATAGGGATCCTCGCGCTGGATGCGTTTGTCTATATGGCTGCTCTGGAGCCGGGCGGCGGGCCTGACAATACGACTCTCGTCATGGCCCAACAGCTCTTCACCACCGCCTTCACCAAGGGCCAGTTCGGCTACGCGTGCGCCATGGGTGTCGTGCTCGCGGTCATCACGCTGGCATACGCCGGCCTGGTGTTCGCCGTGAACCGATTTTTCGGTGGAAAGAGTGAGGTAGGCGAATGACCCAGATCTCCCAAGGGGCCGCTCCAGTCGCGCCCGCGGGGGAGCGCGTGCCGTTCGAGCCGGCCGAGTCCGGCGAGGCACCCGGTACTGCTGGTGACAAGGCAGTAACCGGCTTCTCCCACACCGTCTTGATCATCTGGTCTTTTCTGGTCATCATCCCGTTGATCTGGGTCCTCATGTCTTCGTTCAAGACAAGCTCGGAGATCTTCGCTTCACCGTTCGCCCTCCCGGAACGCTGGAGCTTCGACAACTATGTCAATGCCTGGACGACGGCGGGAATCGGCAGCTTCTTCCTCAACTCGGTGATCGTCGTCGTCGGTGCGCTGATTCTCACGATGTTCTTCGGCTCGATGTCGGCCTACGTGCTGGCTCGGTTCAGCTTTCCTGGCAGCCGGGCGCTGTATTACCTGATGCTGGCCGGGCTCACCTTTCCGATCTTCCTGGCGATCGTGCCGTTGTTCTTTGTGTTGCGAGGAATCGGGCTTCTCAACACGCTGCCCGGCCTGATCTTGACCTACGCGGCGTTCGCATTCCCGTTCACGGTGTTCTTCCTCTATGCGTTTTTCCGTTCGCTGTCAAAATCGATTGCGGAGGCGGCCGCGGTGGACGGTGCAGGGGAGTGGCGGACGTTCTTCCAGATCATGCTGCCGATGGCCAAGCCTGGTCTGGCTACCGTCGCGATCTTGAACTTCGTGGGCCTATGGAACCAATTCCTGCTGCCGATTGCCTTGAACACCAATCCTGACAACTACGTTCTCACTCAGGCGATGGCGTCCTTCGCGTCCCAGGCCGGCTACTCAGTGGACTTCGGGGCCCTCTTTGCGGCCGTTGTGATCACCGTGGTACCAGTGTTGATCATTTACCTGATCTTCCAGCGGCAGCTCCAGGGGTCAGTCTCGGCGGGCGTCAGCAAGTAGGCCCACCGGCGACACCACACGTCCGTCACGGGTCCTGACCCCATCGGCGAACCCAGCCATTCGGGCGTGTTCATGCGCTTCCTGTGGCATGCGCTGCTGGATTCAGGTCTGACGCGACCTGCTCGACCACCTCATCGCGCGCCCCGCTTGGGTCGATGTACCAGCCGTAGCGTCGGATTTGGCAGCGTGAATGCGAGCAGCAGCGAAGCGATCTGGGCGTCCGTCCGCATGGCGCTGTACGTTGTGATCGAGTTCGGTCATGCCAGTTCGGGTACCGTCTCGGTTACGTCCGAGAACGCGGACCAAGGAACAAGGCCGGCGTTGCGTGACCGATTTCTTGTTCGAGCGAATCGGAGGCCATGCGGCGCCAACGCTAGTTGTCATCGCCCTCGAACTAGGCGACAGACATCGGCCCACTCGTCCGAGATCGATTGACCGAACGGGCCGTACCTATCGAGCAGACTTCCAACCAGCCCTTGGGGCGAAGTCCCTAGTGCTCCGGCCGCAACCGTGGCGAGCAGAGCGCTCGTATTAATCAGCCCAGTGATGAGCGGCTGAATGTCCCCGTCCTCGGCGATGAGTTTGTTCACGACCTCGACGACTCTGGGCGTCCCACCACCCTCTGACATCCAGGCCGTCAGAACCTGAACGCCGCGTTGATCGCGATGAAACCGCTCCCGAATTGTCGTTGGGTCAAGAGGCAGCGGCGAGGTGTCGTGGGGCCGTGACCACAAACTGGCTCGATTCGCATCGCCCCGGACGACCGAGTGCAATTTTCGAACTGCATCCGAAGGGATGAGACTCGGCGTGATGTCCATGTGCGTCCCGGTGGTACGGCGATAGTGAAAGACGCCGGGCTCCCCGTCAGGTGCAGTGCTTTCGATCCGGTCAAGGACCTCGGCCAGCATGGCGGACCGTGCGAGTGCTTGGTCGAGGTCGATCTCCGCACAGGCTTTGTGCACGTCCCGGATCCCATTCATCGCACTCGCGAACAAGGAAAAACTCTGTGCCCACGCCCGCGCCCCAAGTTCGCTGTGGTGCGATCCGTCCTTGTTGTACGTGAGAGTCCAGCCGCCAGCACCATTGGTGCCGGGGCCAGGTTCCACCACTGCGGAGTACGCGTCGTGACACGGGATTCCGAGCTTGCAGGCTTCGTACACAAGGCGGGCGTTGAAGTCCACAACGTGCCATGAAGATGACGTGGTGTACGCGCTGCTGGGTGGCACCGTCTGCGCGATCGGCAGAATGCCAGCGGAAAGCAACTGCTTCCAAAGTGGCACGATGTCGTTGGTGATGGCGCTGGTTGCGAAGTAGTCATTCGTGCCCATTGCGACGACATATGCCGCTGGTTTCCTGGCGATGACAACGGACGCGTAGGCGGCACGAAGTTGTGCCGAGGTCCACCCGCCGTGTGCCCAGTTTGCAGCGTGCCGGAGGCGACCGTTGGACAAGATGTTTACCCACATCGGGATCGCCTCGGTATTCCAGCGGTGGGGTTCGCTTCGCACAACCGCACCCGATGCGTGGGCATACGTCAGAGCTGGCACCGTCGCCGTGTACGGCCCACGGCCCGACACGGCAGGCGGTGACACGTGTTCTTCTGTGGCATTGCCGGGGTCGATGACCAGCACGTTGCCCGCCAATGGTGCGACAAGCGCCGGATATCCCGGAAACTCATGGTTTACCGTGATCGACGTTGCACCCACGCTGGATGATGTCGTCAGGACGATGCCGGGTGTCGTTGAACCACTGGCCGTGAGGGAGTCGCCAATCCACGCAATGCCTTCGTTGCCACGCGTAACTCGCGCCTGCAGTGGTGGATCAAGGACGCTCATTAACTCACCACCAATGCGGGTTGCGCCGTAACTGCGCCGGTTGACGAATCCCTCGTAACAGCGGCCTGCGTCACGGTCTTTGTTGTTGATCGGCATACGTCACAGTGAACGCGTCCACCGCACCTGGGAACGCCGTGCTCACCGTCGTTGCTGTGTACGTCCCTCCGGTGCCGTCAGGCCACACTACGGTGGCAGAGGTTGCAGCGCCGTTTGAGCCACGCGTAACTGATGTGTATGTGACGTTGTTGACGTTCGCCGTGAGCCATGCATCTGAGGCGATCTCACCCAGTGGGTCGACATCCTGCGCCAGCGCCTCAGTGCGAGTGGTGCGCCTGAACATCGTCAGCTCACCGCGCGAACCGAGTAGGCGGGTGTGCCTGACGAGATCAGCTGCACCTGAGGTGGGTCGACGTTGGCGGCATCCGCTTCCAAGGCTCGCCTGGACCCAATCGGTCCGTGTCGTCACCGTTGACGGTGGGAGCCGTGCCGTCGGTACGAAAGAAGATGACGGCTGTGCTGTCGAGGTTTCGCACCTCGATGATCCTCGGCTTGCTGTTGAACGTCACCTTGTCCGCGGTGTTGGCCGCCAGCGTGGCGTGCTTACTGCGATTGACCGTGTAGTTCCCCATCGACGGTGGCCCCTTCTACGTACGTGGCCCACATCTTGACTCAGCAAGGCTGCCATGACGTGACACCTGCGGACATCAGCCGCCCGGGAAGTGATCAACAAGCTCTCACACCGTTGACCAACGTCGCTGTCGGTGAGCACGGCGGTGCCGTGGTCGGGCAGTCGTTCCGTTCCCGACAAGGCACCGCCGGCGGTCGTTTCGTCTTGAGGGTTCTGTATAATTCATAGACAGACAGTGACGGCGCCTCCGGCGCCGTTTCCTTTCCTTTCCTCGTCTGTCAAGCAGCCGGCAGATTCTTCGCTCGATGAAATCATCACCTTGAGGGACTACCACTGCATGGACAACGCCTGGGATTCAATGAGCCA
>JAJTCL010000122.1 GCA_021323255.1 Propionibacteriaceae bacterium
GTGCACGGTGATGACGGCAAGATCTGGCAGCTGGTCGGTGGCAAGGTGGACCAGATCGACGTCGAGTTCCGCCGACAGATCCTCTAGCTCGGTGATGACAGCCGCCCGCCGGCTCGAGAACAACGACGGACTGGTGATCTCGGCAAGCTTGCCCGAATCCAGTCGCGCAGCTTCGATCTCGGTGATTTCGACATCGGGCGCCTCTGAGCGCATCTGCTGACACAGAGCCTCCACCGCTCGGTCAGCAAAGAGCGCCTCCGGCCCGCTGACGAGGACCAGCCGACCGAACACAGACCTCGGTGCCGCCACGTTTCTCAGCATGCCAGCCTCTACTGACCTTGGGCGGTGCGAATTGGGTCATGTTCGGTCCTGCAACACAAATCAGATTCGCGCCTGTGTATCACTGGTGTTGATATACATGAGCCGAGACACTGGATATGAGGCGGAAGGGGCGTCGGTGGTCGGCAAGTTGTGGTCCTCAATGTTCGGTCGAGCTGTTTCTGATCGACAGTCTGCGACTGACCCCAGCGACCGCGAGAAGAGTGTCATGCAAGAGCCTGCGCTGGGCATGAAGCTCACCGGTGATCCGCATCCCCTCGACCGCCTGGTGAGCGTCCAGCCGAACACCGTTGTGGTGGTCTTCGAGCAGGACAGCGCGCCACGGCTCAAGCTTCCCGGCGAATACCTCACGCCCGGGCTGCTTCCCTCGCTGCGCCCAGTGCAAGTGCTGGCAGTCAACACCGCACCTGTCGAGCTTGACGTCACTGTCGACCATCTGCTGACACTGGACGGCCACGAGATCGAGCGATGCTTGGTCAGAGTGACCGTTCAACTCACAGATCGGGATAAATATGCCTCGGTTGCCGGCCTAGCCGCCGAGTACGGGACCGAGCTGGAGACCTACCTTCTTCAGCGGGTCGAAACCGAGGTGGCTATGGAGATGCACGCCGCCGTCAAGATGAACCGGCTCGCCGACCTACGACGCCAAACAGTCCAACAGGTCATGGCCGAGCGCTGGCTGCCCAAGTCCTTCGCAAGCGGAGCACTGATACGTCGCGATTTCGCGGTTATCGAGGTCAGCTGGCCCAAGGACAGCGCCATCTCGGGCGTAATCGCTCAGCCCAGTTCGCCCAAGACGGACCAGCCGGCCTCCAAAGCCAAGTCGGCACCGGCTGCATCTCTCTCGACCCGGACCCCGGCAGCATTCGTCAGCGAACTGACCATGGATGCTGGGCTGCGTCGGATCTGGCGTCGCTATGCAGAACCGGAGCTGCGGGCCATCGCCGGCGCCAAGGTCGGCAATTCGGCAACCGTCGTTGCCGTAGTAAACCGCGAACCCGGTGCTTACGAAGGAAGCCGGCTGCGCGAGGCGTTTGGCGTCTACCTAGAAGATCGCAATGTGCATTTCGTAGCTGCTGTCGCAGATTCCTATGAGGATCTGGTTCGGGCCTGGTTCAAGCAGGTTGACGGCAGTCCCGGGCGATTGGTATCGGTCCGCTCGGTTGATGACGACTCGATCCTGCGGATCGGCGTTGATCATGCCCTGCGATCGGCCGAGGAGCGAACGCGAGGACTGTCGGTTGGTACCCAATCGGATCGAGAAGCCCTACGGCGGTTAGTTCCCCATGAGCGGGTCGAGTTCATGGCGGCGGACACGACGGGCTGATCCGATGAGCGTGAGCGGCACCCCGTCGTGACCAAGATCACGTATACCAATCCGGGCGCTGCCCGCCCGGACGTGGGGTCGCTCGGTCCATCTGGCGCCGAACGGGCGGAAGACTCCCGAAAGATTCGGCAGGCAGCCACTATCCCTCTGGTCATCTCACTGGGTGCCCAATGGGTCTTCTTCATCCATTACTGGATTCCGGAGACAAGCACCTTCCCGGCTAAGGAAATGTGGCTCACCCAGCTGTCTCCCCTGGCCTCAGCTGCTTTGACGAGTGAAGGCCAGCCACAGGTTCAAGCGCAGAACGGGCAGTGGGGACTCCCGGCACTGGTGCTACTGATCTGTGCCTTTGCGCTGTTCTGGCTCTCCCGCACCCAGCATTGGCTCGGGCGTACGGCGATGCTTGCTCCGGCAGCACTCGGCCTGATAGCCGCCCTGGCAAGCGTGATAGCACTCGCCGCGAAGGGTGAGTTGAGATCAACGATGATCGGCGTCTTGCTGCTGATCATTTGGGTCTGGAGCGCTGGTTATGCCGCTCTTCACGGATTCCTGGACAACCTTGCCCCGTTGCCGCCCAAGAGTTGGTACAGCGGTCTGCCGCTCCTCGCCGCGTACGCGATCATCGGCCCGGCACCAACGGCCGTAGGCCGCTGGTTGTTTGCTCCGGAGATGCGCGACGCAGCCAACGCACTTCAGGAAAACACGGTGGCGCTGCGACTTGCGGCTTTATGGACCGCGAGCAGTGCGCTGCTTTACCTGTGTGGATTGCTGATCGGCGTCGCTGTCTGGGTCGCCTACCAAGCATGGCCGCCGCGCCGCGATGCAGCATTCATCGGTCGCTGCCTGATCGTGATCGGCATCTTGATCGTCACGGGTGCCGTCGGTTGGCCAGCGACCAGCGTCGCTGAGAAGAGGGTGACGGAGCTGGCCTACGAAAGCCCGGCGGACGAGGTGAGTTTCAGCTGCGGTTCCTGGATCCTTGATCAGCCCACAACCACCTCGCAGCGGGAACCGGCCCAGACCCTGGTGATCAACGGCTTTACCTGCCGGACTGTGACTACCTTCGCGGGGTACCAGCAGCTCTCCACCCGGGAGCTCAATGTCTCGCTGTCACCCGTCACCGCTTATACGCCTGAGGGCGCCAAGATCTCGGGTCGTATCGTCGCCGCCGAGTACGGTGAGGTCATCGTCGTCGCGGGCACGAACAGGTTCGATACCCGCCCGAATGTGCTCCTCGGCCTTGGCTTGACCGACAGCGCGGAGCTCTGGCGTTATGTCTGCGGGGATGGTCCGCTGGGTGTGCGCTTCGCCAACGTGCCAGGCGGCGACAATCCGGCCGACGGGCACATCACCCAAGGCGAGGTGGCCCCTGAGGTCGTGGCAAGCTGCGACGGCCAAATCGTGCGCATCAACCCGATGACCGGACCTGGATGAGCATGGAGTAGTTGGCTAGATGAGCTCCGCAACGAAGGCGCTCCAGGCAGCCAAGTTCCTCAGTGGGATGTATCGGGAACGAGCGCGGATTCTCTATTGGGCCCACGTCCGCGGTGATCTGTTCAGCCGACTCATCCTGCCGAACCATCACACCGATCCGTACCAGATCTATGAGGAAATGCGGGCCCGGGGCCCGCTGGTGCCTACCCGGCTCGGCAACTACACCACCACCAGCCACCGCGTGTGCAATGAGGTGTTGCGGAGTCGGAGGTTCGGCGTAAGACCCGAAGACGGCAGCGAGGACCTTGCCAATCAGGCAGGTCTCGACTTGTCATTGCTCGAACTCAACCCCCCAGACCACACCCGGATTCGCCGGCTCGCTGCACCGGCCTTCACCCCGCGCCGGATGGCAGGGTACGTGGGATTGGTTGATCAAGCGATCCAAGGGCTGCTCGATCAGTGTGAACGCGAAGGCGAGTTCGACCTGATGACATCCTTCGCCTCGCCACTCCCGATTGCGGTAGTGACTCACCTCCTTGGTCTGCCCAATGACCCAGAAAGGTTGCGGCGGCTCGGCTCGACGATCGCTCGCGCCCTGGATGGCATCTGGTCGCTTGGCCAGGCCCGTACGCTGGCAGCCGCCGATGCCGAGCTTCGGACCACATTCGCCGAGCTTCTCGACCGGCGCAGAGCAGACCCACGCGATGACCTGGTGTCTGCACTGGTGGCTGAGCAAGGCAGGGACATCACCCCGGCAGAGTTGTCAGCACTGGTGAGGCTCCTTCTCATCGCCGGCTTCGAAACCACGGTGAACGCGATCGGCAACGGCATGCACTGGCTGCTGGCCGATCGGGGGCAGTGGGATTTGCTCGTCAAGGATCCTGGGCGGGCGCCGGCCGTCGTCGAGGAGGTGCTCCGATTCGACCCTCCGGTCCAGCAGACGGCGCGGGTGGCCAACCAGCCGACCGAGGTAGGCGAGGTGTTGATCGTGAAGAATCAGTGGGTGATCACGCTGTTGGCGGCAGCCAACCGCGATCCCGAGGTTTACCCAGATCCCAACCGCTTTGACATCTCCCGAGAATCACCGGTTGAGCACCTCGCCTTCTCCGGCGGCATCCACTACTGCCTCGGCTCGCCGCTGGCGAGGTTGGAACTGACCCAGGCGTTCTGCGCGCTTGCCGAACGGTTCCCACGAATCCGGCAGACCGCGCCGATCACGATGCGGCCCGGCACTACGCTGCGCGGACCACTGCGTTTCCCGGTGACAGTGTCCTAGTGTCGTGCGGCCTAGCCATGATCATCGTTGGGTGACCGCACCCAGTCGGTCACGGTCAACCCGCACCGCGATCGAGCCGTGCTGATCAGTCCGGAGCAGGGTCATTCCAGCCGACCGGACGAGTTGCACCGTACGCGGCGCCGGATGACCATAATCGTTGTCGGGCCCAGCACTCGCGATGGCGAGGCGAGCCTGGGTCGCGGCGAAGAACCCCGGATCCTGCTGAGCCGATCCGTGGTGGGGAATCTTGAGGACATCAGCTCGAAGGTCGGCCCCGGTGCCCAGGATCGCCTGTTGACCTGGCGGTTCGACATCGCCAGTGAGCAGCAGCCGTAGGCCGGCAACAGTGACCATGATCACCAGGCTGCTGTCGTTCTGTCTCGACGAGTCATCCTGGTCGACGGATACATGGTCCACCGGTCCCAGCACCTGCAACTCCGCTGGCCCCACACTGGCTCTGGTACCAGCGGGCGGCGCATGCACCGGAATCTCCTGTTGCGCAGCCTGATGTCTGACTATCGCAGTCAGCGGCCCGGGCGGTGCCAGCGGGCTCAGCCACAGCTGACCCACGCGGCGACGCTGCAGCACGCCGGTCAGACCAGCAACATGGTCGGCGTGAAAGTGAGTGATGATCAGCAGCGGCACCTGCGTGATCCGCAATCGATCCAGACACCCCCGCATGGCACCGGGCACCGGACCGCTGTCCACCACGACCGCACTGCCGCTGCCTGTCCGCACCGCAAGCCCGTCGCCCTGCCCGACATCGCAGGCAACCATCACCCAGTCGTGTGGCGGCCAGCCTGGCTGGCGTGGCGCGCCGCTCAGACAGATGATCATGACTCCAGCGAGCAACAACGACAACCACGGCCGCGACAGCAGGTACGCCATCGATAGCCCGACCAGCAGCGAACTGATGCCCACCCAGGCCAAGGTCATCGGAGTCACCTCCAGATGCCACTCCGCGCCCGGAAGCTGCGAGCCGACCGTGGCAATCCAGATGATCGCCTGGGCACTCCAGGCAGCGCCGAAGCCGAAGGCTGCAGCGATGGTTCCGCTGATCAGCGACACGCCGGCGGCCGCAAAACCGAGCACCGTCGCGGGCCCGACGAACGGTCCCGCCAACGCGTTCGCCACCAGGCCGGCGACGCTTACCCGTTCCGAGATGGCCGCCAACACCGAGACGGTGGCCAGTTGAGCGGCCAAGGGCACCGCGATCGACTCGGCAAGGATCAGCGGCAGCCAGCGGTTCATGATCAGCGACCAGCTTCGAGCCCACCACACGATCCCGGCGCAGGCCAGGACCGACAACGTGAAGCCGATCGACCTGCTGAGGAACGGATCCAGCAGCAGCAAGATCATGCTCGCGACGGCCAGGTTGCGCACTCCAGCAGCTCGGTTCCCTGATCCCAGTGCGGCCAATGCCACCAGGCCCATCGCAGCCGCGCGCAGCACGCTCGGCTCAGTGCGGCACAAGGCGACGAAGATGATCACTCCAGCCAGGCCGACGGCGCGCAGCCACCACCCTCGGACGCCAACCCAACGCGCAACGGTCAGCAGGAATGCAAGCAACAGCGTCAGGTTCGCACCTGACACCGCTGTCAGATGAGCGAGACCGGTCACTTGAAAGTCCTGGGTGAGCGCCGTGTCGAGGCCGGACGTGTCGCCCAGGACCAGGGCAGGCACCAAGGCGCGCGACTCCGGTCGGCGATCGGCGACTGCTCGCCGCAGCCCGGCGCGGACCCGCTCCACGAGGCGAAGGCCTCCAGACGGGCGCTCCACCACGACCGGTGAGCCGCGCACTCGTAATACCGCAGCCACATCTGAGCCACGATCAGGCGCCTCGAAACGCCCCTGCACCGCCAGTCGGGTGCCCACCGGGGTTTCGAACCACTTCCCCAGCTGCTCGCCCGTGACGACAACCAAGACTGGAGCCCGCACCAGCCAGGTGCTGCCGCGGCCTTCGACGCGTACTGTCACGGCTTTCGTGACTGCCGCGGCAGCCCTGACTCCGCCCGTGGCCACCCGGTGTAGGTCCCCGCGAATCTCCAGATCCACCGAAACCACTGCCTGATGCTCCGCCAGCAACCCAACGGGTCCATGGCGTAGCCGGTACACATCGACGACCCCCGCGCCCATGATCACGGTCGCGACCATTGCGGCGCTCAGGACCAGAAGTGAACGCCGCAGAGCAGCGACAGCCAGAGCAACGGCCACAGCGGCCGCAGCTGCGATGATGACGGCTGCCGTACCCCAGGTGCCGGCCCATGCAGCTCCCCACGCTGCAAGAGCCAGCGGCACCATGCGCAGATCGGCCGAGCGAGCCTGGGTGACCGGCGCAGCAGCAGGCTGCCGATGCCTCCACCGGTCACGAATGAGCCCATCGGCTCCGGTCTGCACCGCCGCAACCCACTGTGCCCAGACACTCACACCCGGACGTGCGGAGCGATCTGGGCGTACGTCTTGGGTCCGATGCCGTCCACCTCCTGTAGCTCCTCAATCCGACTGAACCTTCCATGCTGTTGCCGCCAGCTGAGAATGGCCCCGGCGGTCACTGGACCGACTCCCGGCAGCTCCTCCAGCTCTACCTGGCTGGCACGGTTCAGATCGAGCGTCGCCGTCGCAGCTGAGCCGCCGCCCGAGACCGACTCGCGCCCGTCTCGCACCTCCCCCGCCGGATCGCTGGTGGTACCGATCACCAATTGCTGACCATCGGCAATCAGCTGGGCCAGGTTGAGTTCACCCGGATCGGCTCGATCGGTCAGCCCACCTGCAGCGTCGATGGCATCTTGAACACGTGAATTCTCGGGCAGCTTCACCAGCCCCGGCCGCCGGACGGCGCCGAGCACGTGGACAACAAGCCTGGTCGCTCGCTCACTACTGGAGGCCGATGCCGCGGATGCGCTCGGCACCGGCTTACTCATGGTCACCACCTCGCTCGGGCTGGCCACAGCGACCGGTCGGGCACGCAGCAACAACCATCCGGTTGTGATCACACCAAGCACCAGCAGAAAGCCGATCACTCCGACGTGCATCCGGCTGAAGCGCTGTCTCGGCAGCTCCTCCAAGGTCTCTGCGACGACCTGGGCTCTCCCCTCCTCGGCGCTGTCGAGTGCGGACTCTGGAAACTCCGAGTCCGCACTCGACTGTCCAGGTCCGCGGGCGCGGCGGGGTGGTTCCTCAGCCAACACCAGCGCCAATCGATCGCTAATGAGCCGAGCCAACTCCAGGTCCACTTTTGATCGCCTTGCCATGTCCAGAAGCTAAGGACGTCGACGTGCAGGCTCGGGAATCTGTGGACAGGGCTCGGGACCCGCCCAGGGCTGGGGATAGAGGCAATGTGCGGGGCCCCCGCAATGTCAGCCCCAGAGTCCATTCAGACCCGGGGTGATACAACAATCCCCAGGGTGCCCGGACCGACGTGAACCCCGAGCACGGCACTCACCTCCGAGATCACGATGTTTTCGCGGGGCACCCGGCCACTCAATCGATCGACCAGCCGCCCTGCGCCGTCGGGGTTGTCGAGATGATGGACGGCGACGTCAACCGAGCCAGTCGGCGTCGCGGCCTGCTCGAGCGCGGTCAGACTCAGTTCCACTAGCCGCGTCAGTGCCTTGGATTCAGTCCTGACCCGCTCGTACGGCCGGATCTCCCCGTCCGCGACGGTGAGCAGAGGCTTCACCGCAAGCGCGGAACCGAGTATCGCCGCCGCTGTGCCAATCCGGCCGCCACGCCGCAGGTATTCCAGGCTGTCAACGTAGAAGTAGGTCGTCGAGGCTGCTGCCCGGCGGCGCACGGCCGAGACCACCGCCTCGGGGCTCGCACCCGAGCGCGCGACCTCAGCGCCCGCCAACACTGCAAACCCTGCTGCCATCGCCAAAGTCATGGTGTCGACCACGATGGTCGGGATGTCGACCGAGGTCGCTGCCACCTGCGCCGCACTGCAGGTGCCAGAGATCTTGCTGCTGAGATGGACCGAGATGATGGCGTCGTAGCCGGACCTGACCAAACTGCCGTAGGTGTTCTCGATCACCTCGGGCGTAGGTCGTGACGTGCTCAGCTGCCGGCCCTCGCGTAACGCTCTCGCCACTTCGCAGGGCCGCACTTCCGATTCCGGACGGCTGATGTCGTCGATCACAACCTGCAATGGAATGATCGAGATGTCAGCGCGGGCAGCGTCGGCTGGATTTAGGGAAGACGTAGAGTCTGTCACCACTGCGACGCCGGGCATCTGCTCAGCGTAGGACTTTGGCCAACGACCGATCGTGGACCTCCGGGGGGCGCAACCTCGTGTCGGTAGAGAGTAAACCGATGAGTGATCGGACCCGACGCGTCTGGCGCGCCGGACCTGTGACACTCGTATTGGTATCGGCCTTCGCTCTCGCCGCGGCTGTGGTGATACCGCTCCTCGCGTACTTGATCTACCGGAACGGCAGCCCACTCTGGCTGCCGGTGCTTTTCGTCGTGCTGACGGTGCTGGTGCTGTTGTACGCATGGCGATTCGGGCTCCATCCACGGCTCCAGGTCACTGACCAGACCGTCGAGATCATCAATCCGTTCCGCCGCTATAGCTTCGACTGGGACGACATCACCGTCATCGCTCCTGGCGAGAACGGCCTGCTCATCGGCTCGGAGGACCGCGCGGCCGAGGCTTGGTGCGTCCAGAAGTCGAACTCCGCCAACCGGCGCGGCCGTCTCACCCGAGCCGACCGGATTGCCAACCAGCTGCTGGATATCGTGGAGCTGCATGATCCGCCAATGGAGGATCAGGAGGCCGGATCACGTATTCGCCGCGCGCGTCCCGACGAGAGTCAGCTGCTCGCCCGGCTAGAACGTGCAGCCAGCGAACAGGCGCTGGCACATATCTTTCCTCCGAGCCAGCATCCCTATCCGACCAGCGCGGTCGTGCGGCGCTGGCGGCGCGTGCTCAGTGATCGGCTGATGCACAGCTACCTTCTCGAGGTGCGTGACAGCCCAGTGGGCTATGTCGCTTTCAACGGGGATACCGTGCACCACCTCGGCGTCGCCCCGGCCCACCAAAGACGCGGCTACGGCTCGGCGCTCCTAGAGTTCGCCTGCATGGAGATCTACGCAGGCGGTGCCCGGGAGGCGTTGTGCTGGGTGCTGGCTGATAATCAAACTGCGCGCGCGTTCTACCGCGCCCACGGTTGGACCGAAACCGGTGAGCGGCGGGAGTCGGAGTACCCGCCGCATCCTGAATCGCTTCAGCTGAGGCGCCAGAACCCCCACCCCCCGCGCCGCAGTCTCTGACTATGTTCATTGCCGACCGCTTGTGGTGGCCGGGGATCCTGGTCAGGTGACGACACGCGCTATGCGCCCCGGGCTCCGTTCGACGGCGGCCAGCTGGGATAGCCAACGCCCGGCTGCCCGGTTCCAGCCGCTGCTGTTCACCGTGGCAGGGCTTGCGCTACTGCCGGCAGCCGCCGCGACGCTCATGCGAGTGCTACCGCCAAGCGATGACGCGACCGCGCTGCTTGCGGCCTTTGTTCCTTATGGCCTGCTGGGCTACCTGATCGCGCTCGTCTGCCTGCTGATCGCCCTGCTGCGCGCCAGACACCGTCTGGTACCTGCTGTGATCACCGCGGCCGTGGTGGTGCTGACTGCCTACCATCTGGCCTGGTTGGCGCCGTTCTTCCTCGATGATCATCGAACTGCCGCGGCCGGGCAGTTCCAGCTGCTGAGCTTGAACATGCACAACGGCGCAGCAGATTCTGCGGATGTCGCGGAGCAGGCAGCGCACGCCGATGTCGTGATCTTGCTCGAGACAACGCCGGCTGCTCTGACTGCACTCGAGGAATACGGCTGGGATGATCGCTTTCGGTACTCGTTGGGCGATCCGAGGGAAGGCTTCTCCAACACCGCGATCTATTCGCGCTTCCCGCTGAGCGGGAGCAAGGCGCTCGGCGACACGTCGTTTCAGCAGTGGGTGACGACCGTGCGCATTCCTCGGATCGGCGACATCCGACTGATCGCTGTCCATCCGTGCAACCCGTACTGTGGCGGCGGGCGCTGGAACGCCGAGCACCGGGTGGTACGACGTGCGGTGACCGACAACCTGGATCATCCGCTGGTCGTGGCCGGCGACTTCAATGCCGTCAACGATCATGGACCCATGCAGGCGTTGCAACGCGCCGGACTGAAGAGTGCGACAGATGTCGCCGGAGCCGGCTGGCTTCCGACCTATCCAGCCAACCGGCTGATCCCGCCATTGCTTCCCATCGACCACGTCCTGATCAACGAAGATCTGACAGCGACTTCAGTGACCAGCTTCGCGGTCTCCGGCAGCGACCACCGCGGCCTGCTGGCCACCATTGCGGCCTCCGACAGGAAGCTCGCACGACGCTGAGGCAAACTGTGCCCGGCGGCCTTACCGCACCACGATGCTGACCAGCTTGGGCGCGCGGATGATCACCTTGGCGACATCGCGGCCGCCCAGGGCGCGTACCACCGATTCGTCAGCCAGTGCAACCGAGCGTAGATCGTCCTCGCTGATCTCCGGGGATACCTGCACCCGGCCACGGACCTTGCCCTGGATCTGAACTACACAGGTCACCGACTCGGTTGCCAGTAGGCCTTGATCGACGGTCGGCCAGCTGGCCTTGGCGACCGATGGGGCGTGGCCCAGGCGTTCCCACATTTCCTCGGCAACGTAGGGCGCAACCAAGCTCAGGGCGATACTGACCACCTCTACGGCTTCGCGAACAGCGGGGTCAGCCGGCCCGGCAGAGGTGTCCATCGCCTTTCGGGTCGCGTTGACCAACTCCATGATCCGCGCGACAGCCACATTGAACCGCTGCCGGGCAATGGACTGCTCGATATCGGCCAACAGGCGGTGCGTCTCCCTTCGCAGACTGAGATCACCATCGCTGGGTGGCACGCCCGGCGCACTGCTCACCTGGTCGGCCAGCCGGTAAGCCCGTTGCAGGAATCTCAGCGATCCAGCGGGCGACAGGTCGGCCCAGTCGATGTCCTCCTCAGGCGGCCCAGCAAAGACGACAGTCAACCGCACTGCGTCGACTCCGAACGCGTCGATCTGGACTCCGAGGTCCACCCCGTTGCCCAGCGACTTGCTCATCGCCTTGCCCTGGTTGATCACTTGGCCCTGGTTCAGCAGCCGGCGCATGGGTTCGACGAAGTCCACCATGCCCATGTCATGCAGCACCTTGGTGAAGAAGCGCATGTACAGCAGGTGCAAGATCGCATGCTCCACCCCGCCGACATACTGCGTAACCGGCATCCAGCGACGCACGTCCTCCGGGTCGAACGGGCCATCCTGGTCATTCGGCGAGCAGTATCGGAAGAAATACCACGAGGAATCCACGAAGGTATCCATGGTGTCGGAGTCACGCTTCGCGGGTCCCCCGCATTGCGGGCACTCGACGTTGACCCAATCAGTGGCCGCGGCCAGCGGCGATGTTCCCTTCGGGGCGAGATCGGTGCCCGTCAGGTAAGGCAGCTCAACAGGTAGCTGATCATCGGGCACCGGCACCTCCCCACATCGGTCGCAATGGATGATCGGTATCGGGCAACCCCAGTAGCGCTGCCGACTCAGCAGCCAGTCCCGCAGCCGGAAGGTCACCGCCCCCTCACCGACGCCCTCTGCTTCCAGCTTGGCGGTGATGGCGCGAATGCCCGCCTCCTTGTCGGTCAGGCCGTTCAGGATGTCGGAGTTGATGTAGCTGCCATCCCCCGGCGTCGCCATGCCGGAAGTCGCAGCGTCCGGCCCGCCAGTCGCCACCACCTCGCGCACCGGCAGCCCGAAGGCCAAGGCGAAATCCAGGTCGCGTTGATCATGAGCCGGCACCGCCATGATCGCCCCGGTGCCGTACTCAGCTAGCACATAGTCGGCGGTGTAAACCGGGATCTTCTCACCATTCACGGGATTGGTGGCGTGTACGCCCAAGAAGACGCCGGTCTTGGGACGTTCCATGGACTGTCGCTCGATCTCGGTCTCGTGCTTGGTCTGTTCCAGATACTCCTCAAACGCCGCACGCTGCGCATCGCTGACAACCTCAGCGGCCAGCGGTGCATCAGGTGCGATCACGAAGAACGTGGCCCCGTACAGAGTGTCCGGCCGCGTGGTGAACACTCGCACCGGCTCCGTCCGATTATCGATCTTGAAATCGACATATGCACCCTCGGAGCGGCCGATCCAGTTGCGCTGCATGGTCAGCACCCGCTCGGGCCAGCCATCGACCAGATCATCCATGTCGTCCAACAGCCGCTGGGCGTAGTCGGTGATCTTGAAATACCACTGGGTCAGCAGGCGCTTGGTCACCACTGAGCCGCACCGCTCGCACAAGCCGGCAATGACCTGCTCATTGGCCAACACCGTCTGGTCCCTGGGACACCAATTCACATAGCTCGCCTTGCGGTAGGCCAGGCCTCGCTCCCGGAAACGCAAGAACAGCCACTGGGTCCAGCGGTAGTACTCCGGATCGGAGGTGTGCAGCCGACGCGACCAATCGAAGCTCAGCCCGTAGCGCCGAAACGAGGTGGCCTGGGTCTCGATGTTGGCGTACGTCCATTCGGCCGGATGCGCGTTGCGCTCGATCGCGGCATTCTCGGCCGGAAGCCCGAAGGAGTCCCAGCCGATCGGGTGAAGTACGTCGAAACCCTTCAGCTTCAAGTAGCGCGCGACAACGTCCCCCATCACGAAGGCCTCTGCGTGACCCATATGCAGATCGCCCGATGGATAAGGGAACATGTCCAGCACGTATCGGCGCTCGGTTGAGCCGTCATCTGCGGGCACGAAAGTCTGATCGGCCGCCCAGAACGCCTGCCATCTCTGCTGGGCGGCACGGGCGTCGTAACCGCTCCGCTCCGCCCGCTCGGTGGCCTCGACCCGCTCGATCTGCTCGGTCATGTTGTCGTTTCGTCTCCTTGGCATGCATCGCTGCCTGCTGACCTGGACATGAAAAAACCCCTCGCCATGGGCATGAGGGGCTGCCGCGCAGGGTCTCCTACGCGGCTACATAAGGAGGGCAACGCGTTGCATACGGTTCAGGGTAGCGCAACGTATCGTCAGCCTCCCCTGGTTATGCATCACCAGCGGCAACCGGGAGGCCGGATCCGGGGCCAGTTTCTGATGTGAGTGATGCGTCAGTGGGCGCATCTTCGCACATTCAGAGCCTCTGGGCTGTGCGGCGGAAGGCGTCCTAAGCGGAGAGCCGGCCGGCAGCGAAGACTGCGCGGTCCGCAGCTCGCCGGCCAGCATCCCAACCACGGGGATCGAGGTATCGATCGCTGACCTGCCGAGTGAAGGGGAAGAGGCGCTCGAACTCGGCGCTCACGGCGTCGTCCTGCCGCTTCAACAATGGAACTAACTCGTTGCCGTAGGACCTAGTGGCGGCGGAGGTCGACTCGGTCAACCGCTCACCGATTCGGACGGCATATGCCGCAAGGAAAGAGCGACGGAACCTGGCCGAACGATCGAATGACCCCGCCTGACCTGATCCAGTTTCGGTCATGGCACGAGTGGCCTGGATGAGGAGAGAGACAAAGAGCATCTCAACCTGGTCGATATCGAGTGGGACCCCGACAACCGTCGCAATTGCCAGTCGGTCGAAATAGATCACCTTGCATCGGTTTGCCGTGGCGACGGCATTCAGCAGGTTGGTCTTGGTGGTGGCATAGGGGTTCTGCAGATGCACCCGCCGAGCGCCCACCGTGACAGCCTCATCACCTGCCGCAGCCAGCAAGGCCTCATCGATCGCGTGCCGCGTCATCAAATCCTGAGCCTTCGCGATAAAGGTCTCGGCCTCGGCTGCATGGTCGGTCGCCTCCGCCTTGGCCAGCAGCGCTCGAATCCGCTTGAGGACTCTGGCTCGTTCTGAGTCTGGGTCGGCAGCTACCCGGTCACCCGCTTTGCCCCACTCAGATGGGGGCGGCGCTATCCGCTCCAGTACCGGCAGTTCGGAGATCAACCCGGCTACGGTGATGATCTCCACCCAGGCTTGGACTAGCCCGAGCCCGGACTTGCATCTCGCGACAACCAGCAGCCAGCTGGCTTGCTGATCGTTCCCCGCCGCCAGCTCACGCGCCTCATCAGCAACGACCTGCAA
>JAJTCL010000123.1 GCA_021323255.1 Propionibacteriaceae bacterium
GGGCGGCACTCAGCCGGTCCTTGCCGTCCGACTGCAGCAGGTCGATGAAGTAATCGCGCTGATCCAAGAGATGATCATGAAAATCGAGTAACAGCTGAGCCCGCTCGGCAATCGGTCGCGCAGCCCACTCGGCTTGTGCTCGATGCGCGAGCTGGGCGCCTACCTCGACATCGGCTGGTGTGGAGGTCGGCAGCTCACCGATCAGCTCATCGGTGAGAGGTGAGCGGAGCTCCATCGGTGGCCCGGTCGCGGTGAGCAGCGCCCGCAGCCGCAGCACGTCGGTAGATAAAACAACTGCCAGGTCGGTCATGGCGCCCAGAGTAGTGGCGACTCTTTTTGCGAGCGTCGGCAGCGCGGGAGCGAACACAAAAGGGTCGAGTGGCAGCATTCGGACTATGGATTGTGACGTCATCGTGGTTGGGACGGGCCTGTCTGGTCTCGTCGTCGCTCACGAGCTGACTGCAGCCAATCGGTCAGTCATCATGCTGGACGCCGAGCCGCTCGGCTCAGTCGGTGGTCAGGCGTACTGGTCGCTGGGAGGCCTGTTCATGGTGAATTCGCCTGAGCAGCGACGGCTGCGGATCCATGACACCGAGGAGCTGGCGCTGGCTGACTGGCTCGGCAGCGCCGCGTTCGACCGGTTGGAGGACTACTGGCCGCAACGCTGGGCGGAGGCCTATGTGCATTTTGCGGCCGGTGAGCAACGTCACTGGCTCCATGACCTGGGCGTTCGCTGGTTCCCGCTCGTGCAATGGGCCGAACGAGGCGGGTACGCGGCTCCCGGCCATGGCAACTCCGTTCCGCGTTTCCACATTGTCTGGGGCACTGGCCCTGGGTTGGTTGAGCCCTTCGCCAGCAGTGTCATGAACTCGAACCGGGTGCGGATCCGGGCCCGACACCAGGTCACTTCGCTCCAGGCCGACCACTCTGAGGTACGCGTCTCCGGACGGGTTCTGGAGCCGACAGACCTGCCTCGTGGTGTCCGGACCTCGCGTACCGGGGTCGGCGAGTTCAGCTTCTCCGCTCAGGCCGTCGTCGTGGCCAGCGGAGGAATCGGCGGAAACTTCGACCTCATCAGGCAGAACTGGCCTATCGAGTGGGGTCCAGCGCCGCATCGCATGATCGCCGGCGTGCCCGACTACGTTGACGGGTCGATGCTCGAGATCACCCAGGCAACCGGAGGTCGGGTGATCAATTCCGATCGCATGTGGCACTATCCCGAGGGAGTCGTGAACCACTCGCCTCTCTGGAGCCACCACGGGATTCGGATCTTGCCCGGGCCATCGGCGTTGTGGCTTGATGCCCGAGGGCAACGTTTTCCGGTGCCGCTGTTTCCCGGCTTCGATGCGCTCGGTGCGCTGCGGCACGTGATCAACAGCGGTTACGACTACTCCTGGTTTGTGCTGGACCAAGCCACGGTGTCGGCTGAGATCGCTCTGTCCGGATCTGAGCAGAACGGCGACTTGACCGGAAGGAATCTGCGACTGCTGGCTGGCCGGGTACGGCCCGGTCCGACACCGGAGGTGCGAGCTTTCCAGGAGGTCGGTGTGGACTTCGTCTCGGCTGGATCAGTGCCGGAGCTGGCCGCTCAGATGAATCAACTGGTCGGTGAGCATCTCATCGATGGCGAAACGCTACGTCAGGTGATCGCAGCGCGTGATCTACAGGTGCGCAGCGGGCTGGGAAAGGATCCGCAGGTCGTGGCCACCATCGCGGCCCGGCGATTCCTCCCGGAGCGGCTGCTGCGCGTGGTGCCGCCGCATGAGCTGCTCGATCCGAAGACTCCCGAGGCCGGCCGGGCCGGATCGGGAGGTCCACTGGTCGCGATCAGACTGCACATCTTGACCCGCAAGACCCTCGGCGGATTGGAAACCGATCTTGAGGGACGTGTGATGCGAGCTGACGGTTCGGTGCTTCCTGGTGTGTACGCCGTGGGTGAGGCAGCCGGCTTCGGCGGCGGAGGCGTCCACGGCTACCGGGCGCTGGAAGGCACGTTCCTCGGTGGCTGCCTGTTCTCTGGCCGCACCGCCGGCCGCGCCCTGGCCGCCGGCCTGTGACTCGGCGCGCTGGCAGCTTCCGATAGGTGCGTTACATGTCTGAGTCACGACGATTCAGCGCGGCCTGGTGGTGGCGTACCACTTCGGCAACCACGAAGTTCAGGAACTTTTCGGCGAACTCGGGATCAAGCCGAGCATCCTCGGCCAGCGCTCGCAGCCGCGCGATCTGTTCGGCTTCCCGTACCGGGTCGGCAGGCGGCATGCCATGCGCCGCTTTCAGCTCACCGACTTGCTGAGTGACCTTGAAACGCTCAGCGAGGAGATGCACCAGGGCCGCATCCATGTTGTCGATGCTCATCCGCAGCCGCAGCAACTCATCAGTCACCGGGTCACCCATGGCGCTCAGCCTAGCCAGACGGACCTGCCTCCCAGACGTGTCGTGTGAGCTGGACACAATGCTGCGGTTCTCTGTCATGGATCGCGTCGCCCATCACCTCTCACCAGTGGAGCCACAGCCGAAAGCCGGATGCCAAGTGGATTGACGATGGGAACAGCTGCTCGTACCTGCTGGCCTGGCTGAGGAGTCACAACCTGATGGAGGGACTGCTCCCACCAGGGGACAGTTGGTCAGCCGACGACGATCTCAACCCGCTGGAATTCCTTGATTTCGGTGTAACCAGTGGTCGCCATCGCCTTGCGCAAAGCTCCAACCAAATTCATCGTCCCATCGGGCACCGTGGACGGGCCGAGCAGAATGTGCTGCAGATCGCCGACCGTTGAGAACTTGGCCCGCTCGCCTCGTGGCAGCTTGTCGTGCCAAGCCTCAGGTCCCCAGTGGAAGCCGCGGCCGGGGGCCTCATCTGCCCTCGCCAGCGGCGAGCCGACCATGACCGCGTCAGCACCGCAGGCGATCGCTTTGGCGATATCGCCGGATCGTACGACAGAGCCGTCAGCGATCACGTGCACGTAGCGACCACCGGACTCGTCGAGATAATCGCGCCGCGCCGCCGCGACATCGGAGACCGCCGAGGCCATCGGTACCGCAACGCCCAGCACCGACCGGCTCGTGGACCCGGCTCCGCCGCCGAACCCGACGAGGACGCCGGCTGCGCCGGTACGCATCAGGTGCAGGGCAGCCTGGTACGTGGCGCAACCGCCGACAATGACCGGGACGTCCAGCTCGTAGATGAACTTCTTCAGGTTGAGTGGCTCCAGCACCGAGGAAACATGCTCGGCGGACACGGTGGTGCCGCGGATGACAAAGAAGTCGACACCGGAATCCACCACGGCTTGCGCGTACGCCTGAGTGTTCTGCGGTGAGAGCGCACCGGCAGTCGGCACGCCGGCTTCCCGAATCTCGGCGACCCGTTTGCCGATCAGCTCGGGCTTGATCGGCTCAGCGTAGATCTGCTGCATCTGGCGGGTCGCCTCGATCGGATCCTGGATCGCGATGATCTCCTCCAGCTTCGGCTGCGGATCGTCATAGCGGGTCCACAATCCCTCCAGATTCAAGACACCGAGCCCACCCAGCTGGCCGATCTTGATGGCGGTGGCTGGCGAGATTACCGAATCCATGGGCGCTGCGATCACCGGGAAGCCGAAGGTGTAGGCGTCGATTCGCCATTGCAGCGAGACCTCCTCCTCGCCGCGGGTGCGCCGCGACGGGACAATGGTGATGTCGTCGAAGGCGAACGCCTGCTGGGCACGCTTGTTTCGGCCGACGTCAAACATGTCTACTCCCTTGCAGATGGGTGATCATCGATCCTGCGCCTGATCATGATCATGGCTCCCGTACTCGTGTCGTGTGTGTTCGACGCCTCAGCCTGAATAGTTGGGCGCTTCGACGGTCATCTGGATGTCGTGCGGATGAGACTCCTTCAAACCGGCGGAGGTGATCCGAACGAAGGAACCGCGCTCCTGGAGCTGCGGAATCGTCGATGCTCCGGTGTAGAACATGGCCTGGCGCAAGCCGCCGATGAGCTGATAGGCAACCGCGGCCAACGGACCACGGTACGGGACATGGCCCTCGATGCCCTCCGCGATCAGCATCGAATCGGACGTGACGTCGCTCTGGAAGTAGCGATCCCTGGAATAGGAGGGGCCGGTGCGACCACGGGAGGCCATGGCGCTGAGCGATCCCATTCCGCGATAAGACTTGAATTGCTTGCCATTGATGAAGATGAGCTCACCCGGGCTCTCCTCACAGCCGGCCAGCAGGGAGCCGAGCATCACCGTGTCGGCGCCGGCCACCAGCGCCTTGGCGATGTCACCGGAGTACTGCAGGCCGCCGTCGCCGATCAGCGGCACACCTGCCGGGCGGCAGGCCAAAGAGGCATTGTGGATCGCCGTTACCTGCGGAACTCCGACACCGGCTACCACGCGCGTAGTGCAGATGGAGCCCGGGCCGACGCCGACCTTGACGCCGTCTACCCCAGCCTCGACAAGGGCCTTGGCTCCGGCGTACGTCGCAACGTTCCCGCCGACGATGTCGACCTTCGCCGCAGCCGAATCGGCCTTCAGCTTGCGCACCATCTCCAGCACACCCTGGGAATGGCCGTGGGCGGTATCGACCACCACCAGGTCGACACCTTCCTCGATCAGCGCCATGGCACGCTTCCAGGCATCCCCGAAGTATCCGACTGCGGCACCGACGCGCAGCCGACCTTGATCGTCTTTGGAGGCATCCGGGTACATGCCGGACTTGACGAAATCCTTGAGCGTGATCAGGCCCTTGAGTCGCCCTTGATCATCGACAAGCGGCAACTTCTCGATCTTGTTCTGCGCCAGCAGCCGCATCGCGTCGTCGCGACTGATTCCCACCGGACCGGTGATCAGTGGCATCGGAGTCATCACCTCAGCCACCGGCCGTGCAGGGTCTGTCTCAAAGCGCATATCGCGGTTGGTGATCAGACCGAGCAGCCGCATGTCGCGGTCGACGACGGGAACGCCAGAGATGTGATAGCGGGCACACATTGCGTCTGCCTCACCGATGGTGGCATTCGGAGAGATCGTGATCGGCTCGTCGATCATGCCGGCCTCGGAGCGCTTGACCACATCCACCTGGTGCGCCTGATCCTCAATCGAGAGATTGCGGTGGATGATGCCGAGCCCACCCTGCCGGGCAATGGCGACCGCCATTCGAGCCTCGGTCACAGTGTCCATCGGTGAGGAGATCAGCGGAACTTTCACAGCGATGCGCTTGGAGACGCGGGATTCGGTGCTGACCTGTGACGGAACGATGTCGCTCTCAGCCGGCTGAAGCAACACGTCGTCGAAGGTCAGCCCAAGCGTCTCGAAGGCATGCGGCACACCTACTGGACTGAGATCACCGGATGACGACGACACGGCAAGCCTTTCCCCTGAGCCAGGTAGAAGGTCATGCTAGCCGAGTCACCGCGTAGCACCAGTACACGCGCGGCGCCTCGCTGCCGCCGCCTGTCAATCTCCCGAGCCAGCTCAGGCAGATCGCGGCTTGAGGTTACTCGTGGCGGGTCCTTCCAGCAGGGTCCCGTCAGCGGCGAACCGGGAGCCATGCAGCGGGCAGTCCCAGGACTTCTCGAGGTCGTTGAAGCGCACGATGCCGCCGAGGTGGGTACAGATGGCAGATAGGGTGCAGGTCCGGCCATCGACCGTCGAAATGGCTACCGGCTCACCGCGTTCGGCTCTGACAACTCCGGTGCCTTCGGCCGGCGTACGCTCCTCGTCTTTCAACGGGTGGAGCTCCGCATTCAACCATCCCTGGGCTGCCGCAACACCCATCGCGGCGTTCGCGCGGAAGTAGCGGATTGTGCTTGCCGGCTTGCTCACTCGAGTCCCCAGGGTGCGCGCCCAGGCCGGCTGGTTGTCCAAGATTTCCCCACTGATTCGCATCGCAGCGGCGACTGCATTCGTCATGCCCCACTTGCTGTATCCGGTGGCCAGATACACGTGCCCACCGCCCCGGGGCAGCTTGCCGACGAAGGGAACTCCACCGTGCGCCTCGTAATCTTGCGCTGACCACACGTGGGTGCGTTCGGCGCCCTCGAACCAGTGGCGGGTCCACTCTGTCAGATCGGTGATCAGTTCTGAGGGGTTGCTCGAGTGGCGGCCCACCGGGTGGCCGTTGCCGCCTACCAACAGCAACTCCTCGCGATCCTGCAACGCGGTGCGCAGCGAACGGGTCGGGGTGTCGGCCGAGATGTACATGCCTTTCGGGACCTGCGTCACACCCCGAAACGCCAGCACGTACGAGCGTTGTGCGGTGACCTTGGTGAAGTACAAACCGCGGTCCAGAAACGGGATGCCGGTGGCGAGCACCACGTTGTCAGCCGTGACATTGCCGGATGAGGTGATCAGCTGGCAGCGCTCGGCTCGGGCAACCCGAGTGACTCGGACTCTGTCATTGAGGACCCCGCCGGCAGCGCGCAGATCCCGAGCCAGCGCTGCGAGAACCTCCATCGGATGAATTTGTACTTGATCCGGCAGGCACACCGCGGCGTAAGTCGGATACGGCAGCTCGACTGCGTCAGTCATTTCCACCGGGAGTCCGAGCCGTCGGGCGATGTCGAATTCGCGACGGACCGCGGAGACGCCCGACTGCGTGCCCGCGTAGGTATAGGCGTCTCGACTTTGCATCTGGACGGCGTGCTGGCCGGCGTACGCCGCCAGCCATTCCTGGGCGGCGCGATTGCCTTCCAGGTAAGCATCTGCCACATGCTCGGTGTGGTTCGCAACGATGGTGGATAGTCGAGTGCCCTGCAGCAACGTGACCTTGGCGGTGGAGTGGCCGGTCGTTACGGCCCCAACGGAACGAGCCTCCAGCACGGCGACTCGACGGCCAGCCCGGGCGAGCAGTAGCGCGGTGGCGAGGCCTGTTAGCCCTGCCCCGATGACCGCGATGTCGTAATGCGCATCGCGGTCGAACTCGTCAGTCTCGATCGGGGCAGGAAGGTCGAACCAGACAGAGGCAAGGCCGTCGCTTGACACAATCTGTTGGTACCCCGTTCGGGACTGCTCAACCCAGCCCGGGGAGGCCAAAGGGGCCTCCCCCGAACGAGGAAGGCCCCTTTGATTAGAGCAGCTGCTGTGTATTTGCGTCAGTGAGAATGCCCGTGGCCGGCCGGCGCCGACTCGTCCTCCTCCTCGGGCTTCTCCACAACCAGCGTTTCGGTGGTGAGCAGCAGTGAGGCGATCGAAGCGGCATTGGCCAACGCAGAGCGGGTCACCTTGACCGGATCGATCACGCCGTCGGCGTACAGGTCGCCGTACGTGTCGGTAACGGCGTTGTAGCCCTGACCAGGCTCCAACTCGGCAACCTTGGAGGTCACGACGTAACCCTGTTCACCGCCATTCTCGGCAATCCAGCGAAGTGGCTCCGCCAAGGCCCGCCGGACGATGTTGACTCCGAGCCTCTCATCACCGCTGAGGCCCAAGTCGTCGTTCAGAGCCGCCGCGGCGTGGATGAGCGCGGAGCCACCGCCTGCGACGATGCCCTCTTCGATCGCAGCACGCGTGGCCGAGACGGCATCCTCGATACGGTGCTTCTTCTCCTTGAGCTCCACCTCAGTGGCCGCGCCGACCTTGATCACACAGACTCCGCCGGCGAGCTTGGCCACCCGCTCTTGGAGCTTCTCGCGATCCCAGTCGGAGTCCGTACGC
>JAJTCL010000124.1 GCA_021323255.1 Propionibacteriaceae bacterium
AGCCAGCGCCGGGGTCCCTGGCTCGACTACTTCACGGGCTAGCACGTCGGCGTCGATGATGATCGCACCGCGCGCGGCAAGTTCGGCAGCCACCGCGCTTTTCCCAGACGCAATGCCCCCGGTGAGGCCTACCCGCACCATGGCAGCAGCCTATTCGGGCGCAGGATTGGACTTTGACAGCAAGCCAGCTTCACCGACTGCAGGCGCCGGCGGCAGGCGCCGGTCGGCGAGCGACGAAGGAGACGAATCTGGCGGGCGGCCTGTCAGAGTCCAAATGGAGGTGGGATCAGCTGCCGCCGGTCAGCTTCTGCCTTAGCGCTTGCAGGGCCTCGTCGGAAGCAAGCGAACCATCGGGCCCGGTTGGAACCGGTGCCGGTTCGGCGTCCGAAGAGTAATTCGATGATGCGGGTGTGCCCGCGCCTTCGGCATCCTCCACCTGCTTCTTATGTGCTTCCCAACGAGCGTGCGCCTCGGCATACTGCCGCTCCCAGGCTGCGCGCTGCTCGTCGTAGCCTTCCAGCCACTCCCCGGTCTCCGGGTCGAAGCCCTCCGGGTAGAGGTAGTTGCCCTGCTCGTCGTACGAAGCAGCCATGCCGTAGAGGGTCGGATCGAAGTCGTCAGCGGTAGCGTCGACCCCTTCGTTCGCCTGCTTCAGCGACAGCGAGATCCGCCGGCGCTCCAGGTCGATATCGATGATCTTGACCATGACGTCATCGTTGACCTGGACGACCTGCTCAGGAATCTCCACATGCCGCTCGGCCAGCTCGGAAACGTGCACCAGACCTTCGATGCCCTCCTCCACCCGCACGAAAGCGCCGAAGGGGACCAGCTTGGTGACCCGACCGGGCACGATCTGACCGATCTGATGAATGCGGGCAAAGGCCTGCCACGGATCTTCCTGGGTCGCCTTGAGGGACAGCGAAACCCGCTCCCGGTCCATGTCGACGTCGAGCACCTCGACGGTGACCTCTTGGCCCACCTCGACGACCTCCGAGGGATGGTCGATGTGCTTCCAGGACAGCTCTGAGACGTGCACCAGTCCGTCCACCCCGCCAAGATCAACGAACGCACCGAAGTTGACGATGGAAGATACGACGCCACGTCGTATCTGGCCCTTTTGCAACTGGGTAAGGAAATTCTGGCGGACCTCAGACTGCGTCTGTTCCAACCAGGCACGCCGGGACAGCACCACGTTATTACGGTTCTTGTCCAACTCGATGATCTTGGCCTCGAGCTCCATGCCGACGTAGGGCTGCAGGTCTCGGACCCGCCGCATCTCCACCAGGGAGGCGGGCAGGAAGCCCCGCAGACCGATGTCGATGATCAGGCCGCCCTTGACGACCTCGATGACCTGGCCGGTGACGACGCCGTCCTCCTCCTTGATCTTCTCGATCGTGCCCCAGGCGCGCTCGTACTGGGCGCGCTTCTTGGAGAGAATGAGGCGGCCTTCCTTGTCCTCTTTCTGCTGGACGAGCGCCTCGACTTCGTCGCCAACACTGACGACCTCGAACGGGTCAACGTCGTGCTTGATCGAGAGCTCTTTGGAAGGGATGACCCCTTCGGTCTTGTAGCCGATATCAAGAAGAACCTCGTCACGGTCCACCTTGACAACGGTGCCGGTGACGATGTCGCCGTCATTGAAGTACTTGATGGTCTTGTCGATTGCCTCAAGAAAGGCTTCGGGCGAACCTAGGTCGTCGACGGCGACCTGTGGTGGTGCCTCGAGGGAGGACGTCATGTAGTAGGGCTCCGGGAATGGTTGATGATGTTGTGGGCGTGGCTGTGACCCGATCCGTACACACGAAGAGGTTCAACCAGCAGCTGACAACAATCCGACCCGTACGAGCGTGACCTACTCCGTCCGAAGTCGCGCAGGCCACAGCGACGGTTCAGGTTAGCGCTGCGCCCCAAACAGGGTCAAACACGTGCGCCGTCAATCCTCGGGGACTGGCGGCGGTCGCTCCCATCGGACGGCAGGAAAGCGGCCGAAGTCATTGTCAAAGCTGACGACCGTCGCGCCGTACTGCAACGCCAGAGCTGCGAGGTGGGCATCGTTCACAAGATTGCCACCCCACCCGGTCGCGGCCAGCAATTCCTCGACTCGAGTCAGGTGGCGTCCGTCTGGGTTGCCATTGATCACGACGGGGACAGCCAGCACAGCCTGAAGAAAGCGCAGCGCCTCCGATATCGAGGTTGGTCGGGGATAAAACCGAGGATTGGTGCTGATTCTCAAGAAGCCAACTGCGGTCAGCCATGGGACTATGACGGTCTCCGCGCCAGAGAGCGCATCCTCGAGCCAGGCCTTTGCCGTTCGGTACTTGTCCGCACCGGCATCGGCAGCGTAGAGGAGGACATTCGTATCGATGAGCCTCATTTGCCCATCGACATCTTTCGCAGGATCTCCTCGTCTTCGAGATCACCCGCCAGCTGAGTCGCCTTGTCGAGATCGACTCGGGGTGGCCCCATGTTGAACGACGGCAAAGTTACTCGAGGTCGTGCCGAAGGCTGCAGGCCGCGCGTAATGGCATCATTGACCACTTCCTTGAACGACAACCCTCGCTCGGCCATAGCCTTCTTGATGAGAGCTTCGCTCTCTGGCGTCAATGTAACTGTCGTGCGCACTCCTGAATCTTAGCATCAAACTCAGTGATGTCTCGATGCAACACATGGATTAGTGCGCAGCGTCGTGCCAGGAGCGGCCGACGCCCACAGAAACGTCCAGCGGGACGTTCAGGGCCACGGCCTGGCCCATCTTGATGCGCACCAGTTCCTCCAGTGCCTCTTGCTCACCCGGTCCGACCTCGAAGACGAGTTCGTCATGGACTTGGAGCAACATCCGACTCCGCATACCGGCATCATCGAGCGCCTTTTCCACATCCAGCATGGCCACTTTGATGATGTCCGCAGCCGATCCCTGGATGGGGGCATTCAACGCCATCCGCTCAGCCATCTCGCGGCGCTGGCGGTTGTCGCTCATCAGGTCCGGCAAGTACCGACGGCGACCGAGAATGGTCTCGGTGTATTCCGTACGCCGTGCGTCAGCGACCAGTGAGTGCAGATAGGTGCGCACATCGCCGAACCGTTCGAAGTACTCATCCATCAGCGCTTTCGCCTCGGACACCTCGATGTTCAGTTGCTGGCTGAGGCCGTAGGCGCTGAGTCCGTACGCCAGGCCGTAGTTCATCGCCTTGATCTTGGCCCGCTCAGCGGGCGTGACCTGTCCCGGCTCGACACCAAAGACCCGCGATGCCGTGACCGTATGGAAATCCATCCCTGACTTGAATGCCTCGATCAGGCTGTCGTCCTCGCTGGCATGTGCCATGATGCGCATCTCGATCTGCGAGTAGTCCGCTGACATCAAGGCGTCATAACCCTCGCCCACGATGAACGCTTGCCTGATCCGGCGGCCCTCCTCGGTGCGGATCGGGATGTTCTGCAGGTTCGGATCGGTGCTGGAGAGGCGTCCGGTAGCCGCGATTGTCTGCGCATACGTGGTATGGATGCGGCCGTCGTCAGCAACCGCCTTGAGCAAACCCTCAACAGTCTGCTTGAGCCGGATCGCGTCCCGATGCACCAGAAGGTGTGCCAAAAACGGGTGTTCGGTCTTGACATAAAGCTGCTGCAGCGCCTCCGCGTCGGTGGTGTAGCCGGTGCGGGTACGCCGCGTCTTCGGCATTCCCAGCTCGTCGAACAACACCACCTGGAGCTGCTTCGGTGACCCGAGATTGATCTGCTTGCCAAGAACTTGGTAGGCCTCGCTGGCAGCCCGACTGACCGTAGCTGCGAACCCAGCCTCCAGTGTCTGGAGATGCTCGACGTCCACAGCCACACCGGTCTTCTCCATGCGGGCCAAGGTGCGCAGCAGCGGGAGTTCTACGCCATAGAGCAGGCTTTTGCCATTGCGCTGCTCGATCTCGGTATCCAGCGCGTCTGCCAGGTCGATGGCCGCTCGGGCACGGACCATCGAGGCCTCAGCAGCCAACCGTGCGCCTGAATCGTCATCGCCGAAGTCAAGCGCCAGCTGGTTCGGATCGTCGAGTTCAGGTGCACCTTCGACCCGGAGCTCCCGCTTGAGATAACGGATAGTCAGATCAGCGAGATCGAAGGTGCGTTGATCGGGGCGAGTGAGATAAGCGGCGAGCTGAGTATCCGAGGTCAGGCCGGCGAGGTCCCAACCGCGCGCCCAAGTAGCCAAGAGAGGGCCCTTGGCGTCGTGCATCGCCTTGTGGTGTTCGGGATCGGCAAGCCAACTCGCGAGGGCGTTCTCATCAGGCGGACCGAGCTCAGGCACCACCACGTACGCTGCGGCGCCATCGGCAGCAGCCAACGAGACGGCTGCAACGTCGCCGGTCCCAGAGCCCCAATGACCGATGATGTCGACGCCGGTGCGCTCACCCGCGGCGTGATCGGCGAGCCAGCTGCCAAGCTCTCCAGGCTCCAGCCGTGCCGCATCCAGGTCGAAGCCACCTTCTGCCACCACCTCGTCTTCGTTGGGCAGGGCCTCGAGCAGCCGGTCGCGTAGCACCCGAAACTCCAGGCCATCGAAGAGCTGATGAGTCGCCTCACGGTTCCAGGGACGTCGGACCAAATCGTCGAGACCAAGCGGCAGGTCGAGGTCGCACACCAATCTGTTGACCTGCCGGTTGCGCAGCACATCGTCCACCCGCACCTGGAACGCCTCGGCCGCCTTGCCCTTGAGCTCGCTGGCGTGGGCAGCAAGGTCCTCCAAGCCGCCGTACATCTCTAACCACTTGGCAGCAGTCTTCGGCCCGACGCCTGGGACACCCGGCAGATTGTCGCTGGACTCCCCTACCAGCGCCGCGAGATCGGGATACCGAGCAGGCGTGGCAAAGTACCTCTCCTCCACGGCCTTGGGCGTCATTCGCGCCAGATCGGAGACGCCCTTACGTGGATACAGCACAGTCACGTTGTCGCTGACAAGCTGGAACGCATCGCGGTCCCCGGTGCAGATCAACACCTCGAAGCCGGCCGCCTCAGCCTGTGTTGCGAGTGTGCCGATCACATCGTCGGCCTCAAAGCCTTCCTTTTCTACGTACGGGATGTTGAGGGCCTTGAGCACCTCTTTGACCAGATCGAGTTGGCCTTTGAACTCATCGGGGGTCGTGGTTCGGTTCGCCTTGTACTCGCGGTAGATCTCCGAGCGGAACGTATGGCGCGAGACGTCGAAGGCAACGCCGAGGTGGGTGGGTTTCTCGTCCCGCAGCACATTGATCAGCATCGAGGTGAACCCGAAGACCCCATTGGTGTGCTGACCGGTCTGGGTTGAGAAGTTCTCCACGGGAAGTGCGAAGAAAGCCCGATAGGCAATCGAGTGACCGTCGATCAGCATCAGCTTGGGCCGCGTCGGCAACCCGCTGGCATGCGCAGGAGCTAACTGAGTCGTGGTCGGCACATGCCGACTCTAGCCGCGCGGACTGACGTGAGCGCGGGGTCAAGCGTTATGACGTCGGTTCGCCTCCGGCGCCTGCAGGAGCTTTCGGTGAAGCGCCGACGCAGCTATTCAGCCTCGCTGAGTGGCTTCATCGAAAGTGACGAAGAAGCCGGAACTAGGCGAGCCGATGTCAGAACGCGGTTGACACAGCGTCACTACTCTGAGGCTGTGACTTCGACCGATGGCCGGCCAGATTTGCCAGCCGAATACGCCGAACTCCATAGTGCCTTGGACGACAAGATGGGCTTCGAACTGCTCGCGCTGACGCCTCAGCGAGTGGTCGGACGAGTGCCGGTTGCAGGGAATACCCAGCCGTATGGGCTCTGGCATGGCGGCGCCTCGTGCGTGCTCGCTGAGACCCTCGCCTCACTGGGATCCTTCATATACGCGCAGCCGGAGCGGATCTCAGTCGGGGTGGACATCAATGCCACACACCATCGCTCGGTAACGGCCGGCTGGGTGACGGGCACCGCCACAGCCCTCCATCTCGGCCGGTCGGTTGCCTGCTACGAAATCGTGATCACCAACGACGCGGACGAGCGGGTCTGTACCGCCCGGGTCACCTGCCAGCTGGTGCCGCCGCGCGGGGCCTGACGGTCGGGGATTCCGGGCACGGGATGACGCGCTCGCGCAAGCGGCAAGCCGCTCAGGAAGGATCTGGGTCCTGGGTTGTCTCGGCGAGGACCTCCAGCACGCGGTCGGCCTCCGTCGCCGGGTTCACGAAGGCCAGCCGTAGCGCGGTGCGACCTCGCCAGAGCGTCGGAATGCAAAGAATCCGGCCCTCGAGTGCCAGTCGCCGCGACCAGCGCCGGTAGGCCAGGTCATCCCAGCCAGGCCGCTCGAACAGCACCACGGACAGCGTAGGCTCCGCCAGCAACGACAGCTGAGGGATGGCCTGGATCCCCTGCGCCACGGCCCGTGCCGTTGCCAGGGTTTGCTCGATCGCCGCCGCGTACCGGTTCGTGCCGTGTGTCGCCAGGCTGAACCAGAATGGCAAGCCGCGGGCCCGCCGGGTGAGGTGCACGCCGTAGTCCCAGGGATTCCAGACCTCGCGGTCAATCGCGTCGAGATAGCCGGCCTTCTGCGCATGTGCCGCCCGGGCGAGCTCTGGTTGTCGGTACAGCAGGGCGCAGCAGTCGTAGGTCGCGAAGAGCCACTTGTGCGGGTCGACGATGAAGCTGTCGGCGCGCTCAATGCCGTTGAAGAGGTTACGCACGCTTGGCGCTGCCAGTGCCGCGCCGCCGTACGCCCCGTCGACATGGAACCATGCTCCGAACCGCTCACAGATGTTCGCGACGCCGGCCAAGTCGTCGATGACGCCCGCATTCGTGGTGCCGGCCGATGCGACCACCGCGAAGACGTCACGCGACTTCATGAGAGTCGCTCGAAGGGCTTCGCCGGTCATCTGGCCCTGTTCATTCTCCGGCACGACCACCACTTCTGCGTCCAGCACCGACGCAGCCGCCAGAACCGAGGAATGCGCCTGCGGTGTACAAGCCAGCCGCCATTGTCCGACTGGATGCCTGCCCAGCTGGTTTCGGGCGAACTGTCGAGCGGTGACCAGAGCCGAGAGATTGCCGGTGGTACCGCCGGCAACGAAGCAACCACCGGCGGTCTTCGGCCAGCTGAGCAGTTCGACCAGCCACGCCAGTGCCTGATTCTCCGCGAACACCGCGCCGGCTCCGGACTCCCAGGTCCCGGCAAAGATGTTGTAGCTGCTCACCACCGCGTCAAAGGCCAGCGCAGCACGGGTTGGCGCGGCTGGAACGTAGGCGAGGTTCATCGGATCGTCTTGCGCTCGGGTCGCTGGGGCGAACACATCTTCGAAGATCCGTAAAGCCTCGTCAGCGCCCAGCCCTTCAGGCGTGACGGTCTGTCCGGCGTCGGCCAGCAGCTCCGACGCCGGTCGTGCCGTCGTCTTCGGGTCGGATGGCTTGCTGATGCGCCGGCTGGCCAGAGCCACTGCTGCCGCGGCGATCGTGGTTTCATCGCCCCAGACGCTGGCTGCCGCTGCTCCCACTGCTTGCGGGACTGCGGCATCTGAACCGATTGACGACGTTGTCACGGGCCCATGCTCCTGCCTCGCCGGTCATTTGCCGGTGTACTCGCACGCTAGTTCGCGTGCCAGCACCGGGCAAACAACCGCC
>JAJTCL010000125.1 GCA_021323255.1 Propionibacteriaceae bacterium
GACCCGCCGCGGGGAGATATACCCCTCGCGGTCGACTATCCCCATAGGGCTTCGTAATCACGAAGCCTGCCCCCCGAAAGGAAATCCATGAAGGTTCAGCACTACGCCGCCGTCATGGTGGGACTGTTCGTCCTGCTCAAAGATCCACAGTCACGCAACGAACGCGGCCTTAGCCAGTCGGCTGAGAACGCGATCTTGCTCGCCGGAGCCGTAACGGTGGCCGGGATCGTGATCACCTTGATCACGGTCTATGTCCGCGCCAAGCTCCCCAAGCTCTGAGCTGTGCAGGCCTTGGCCCGCGATGAGCGCGGGCTCAGCGAAAGCGTGCAGTGGGCAGTCCTCTGGCCTCTCCTGATGCTCGTGACCCTCGGGATCATTCAGGCTGGCATCTTCCTGCACGGCCGTAACGTCGCGCAACGTGCAGCGACGGCAGCAGTCGACGCAGCACGCGGCAGCTACGGCAGCGCCGCCGACGCTGAGCAACTGGGCGCCACAATAGCCGGCGCGGGAGGCTTGAGGAACATCTCGGTACGCGTCCTCAGGAGCGGAACCACAGTCACCGCTGACGTCTCGGGGTATTCACCGATGATCTTCGACCTTGACCTCGGCCGGATCAACGAGACAGCAACTGCGCCTATCGAACGCGTCACTCAGCCATGATCGTCAACTGGCATCGCAACGTACTTGGTGACCAGCGTGGGGCCGCTGCCGTCGAGCTGACTTTGTTGGTGCCAGCCCTACTGCTCGTCCTTGGTCTGTTGGTAGCCGGCGGGCGTCTCTGGTTTGCGCGTACCACGGTCAATGAAGCCGCTCAGACCGCGGCTCGTGCGGCATCCTTGGCTCGATCGGCAACCGCAGCGACCGCTGCCGGACGAGACGCAGGATCGCAATCGCTCGCCACCGCTGGACTCCGCTGCAGCTCCACCTCAATCTCGATCAGCACGGCGGCCTTCGCCGTACCAGTAGGTACGCCGTCGACCGTTACCTCAACGATCCTGTGCCTGGTCGACTTCTCCGACGTCTTCCTTCCAGGTTGGCCTGGCTCCATTCAGCTCGCTGGGCACGGATCCGCAGCCCTCGACACCTATCGCAGTCGATGATCATCACAGTTAAGTTGATCAAGGGGCTCCTGATCGCCCCACCTAGGGATCAACGCGGACAGTCGATCAGTCTCTTCGTACTGATGATCATGGGCGCATTGTTGATCACAACCGGACTAGTGATCGACGGAGGACAGAAGGTGGCTGCCACCAGCCGTGCCGAGTCCGCCGCCGCCGGTGCTGGTCGGGCGGCTGGAAATGCGGCGGCGACCCAACAGTTGGGTGGTGCGGACTCGGCAGGTGCCGCAGTGCTCGCAGCAAAGACTTACCTTGCCGGCCAGCCCGGCGTTGCAGGCACGGTCGACATCTCCAACGGAGTCGTCTTGGTAGCGACCATCGTCAACGAGCCAACGGTCTTGCTCTCGGTCATCGGCATCGGCTCTGTGAGCGGGCGAGGGTCCGCCCGAATCAACATCGTGGCCACCGGAGACTCCCGATGATCATGAAATTTCTCCAACGTTCAGGAATGAAACCATGACGATCGGCACCAAGCCGCGCAGCGCGGGCTCGCCCGCGAGAACGCCGCACCAGAAGGCGGCACCCGCAGCAGCATCTGGGACGCCGCCGCCACCTCGAATGCCGGGGCGGCGCAACCCCAAGTGGATCGCTCTCGGCATCGTTGCGCTATGCCTTGGCGGCCTGCTGTCGTACATGATCTATGTGCGGGTCGCGAGCGAAGTCGCCGTTGTTGCTGCAGCGCACACCGTCTACCGAGGCGAGAGGGTCGAACAGAGTGACCTGACAACGATCACACTGCGTGGCGGCTCGCTGCCGCAGGCTGTTCCCGCCGCGAAGCTTACTGATCTTGTGGGCAAGCGAGCCGGTTTTGATCTCATCGAAGGGTCGATCATTCCCGTGACTGCAATCGTTGCGGATGCCATTCCGGCTGAGGGCCGCACGATAGTGGGCCTGAAACTGGCACCGGGCCGGGCGCCTGGCAATCTGCTGCTGCCGTCGTCGCTGGTACGCCTGATTGCTTTGCCGGCCGTGACGGATGACTCTACGACGGACAAACTTGCAGGCAGCAGCTTTGTCGGCAGGGTGATCGACCAGTCTCCGGCAGCGGATGGCACATCGATCATGGTGAATGTCGACGTCGAAGCCGGGGCCGCACCAACAATCGCCATGTTGGCTGCCCAAGATCGGATCGCCATCGTGCGGGATGCGGACGGGTGATCAAGGATGGCGATACTGCTCCTGACCTCGACGAGTGGATCACCTGGTGTCACCACCTTGGCTGTCGGTCTGGCCCTCACCTGGCCGCGGCCGATCTTGCTCGCAGACTGCGATCCCGGAGCGCATCAGGCAATTCTGGCTGGCTATCTGGCCGGTCGATCCGCCAACGGCAAAGGCTTGCTGCGGGTTGCCGAAGCGCACCGCGACCGTCGTCCGCTTCGGGAGGCGGTTCTCGACCAGACGCTGCCGCTCTCGGCTGAGGAGGAGACTCGCCGGTTCTTCCTGCCTGGCTTCACGAAGCCGGGCAGCCCGATGCACTTCGGCGGCGTATGGGAAGACCTCGCCGAGGCCCTGGACCGGCTGGGCGAGATTGATGTTGACGTGATCATCGACTGCGGTCGCCTCGGACCTTACGGATTGCCTGCCGCGCTGCTGGAGCGCAGTGCGTTGACCGCAGTGGTTGTCACGTCGACGCTCAGATCGATCATGAGTGCTCGGGTTCATCTACCGACACTTCGTGATCACCCGCGACTCAGCACGACTGAACGCGGGCACCTAGGTCTGATCGTCGTCAACGAGGGAAGGCCGTACCAACGAGGTGAGATCGCCAGGGCTTTGGATGTGCCAGTGATCACCAGCATCGCCCACGATCCGAAGGCCGCAGCCCATCTTTCTGATGGCATTCCGCGTCATCGACGGTTCGATTCCTCGCCGCTGCTACGCAGCATCCGGGATGCGTCTGCCGAGCTGTCGGACACTCTGAAGCGCTCGGCCGATCTGGTTAGTGGTTGATCATGAAGGAACAGAACTCCATCCTGCCACCTGCCGCGCTGGCAGAAATTCCTATGCTGGCAGAGTACGAAGATGAGCTGGAGCCACCCGCCCAGCCAGTAGCCGGTATGACGGCTCAGGAACGGCGGTTCGGGATCTACAGCGCCAATGAGCTTCGGTCCAGCCGCACCCAATGGCCTACCAATGATCTGGACTGGGCTCAGGTAGTTGATCTTCGCCGCCGTGCCTCCGAGATGATCACCGACGAGATCCAGGAGCAAACCGGCGCGAACGGTCGCCCGTTCGGTGGCGATGACCGGCTACTCCTGGGCCGCGCCATTATTCGCCGCGTAGTCGCCGATCATGTTCGTTCTCTGCACCGAAGCGGCGCTGAACTCTGGTCGCCGATCCAGGAGGAGGCCTACGTCACCGCGGTCGAGAATGCGGTGTTCGGCTATGGCCGGCTGCAGCCGCTGCTCGAAATGCCTAACGTGGAGAACATCGAGATTCACGGCTGGAACTCGGTGGTCATTCAGTACGGCGACGGGCGCCGGGAGCGGATGCCGCCTGTCGCCGAGAGCGATGCCGAGTTGATAGAGGCGATCCGTTTTCTGGGCCAGAACAGCGAACCCTCCCGGCCATTCGACGACACCCATCCCACGATGACACTGGCTCTTGGGGAGCGGTTTCGCCTGCACGCCATGGCTTTCGGACTGTCGTACCGGCCGAGCATTGTGATCCGCCAGCACACGCTCACCGATGTGTCCTTGGCAGATCTAGCTGACGGCGGCCTGATGCCGTACGAGATGGCGCAGTTCCTGGATGCTGCGATCTTGGCAAGGAAGTCGATGGTGATCTCTGGTGATCAAGGTGCTGGCAAGACCACATTGTTGCGCGCCTTGATCAATTCCATCCCGCTCAATGAGCGCTTTGGCACTCTGGAGACTGACTACGAGCTGATGACTCATGTGCAGCCCGGCCGGGAGAACATCCTGGCGCTGCAGGCTCGCGTCGGCCACGGTGAGACGTCTGGCGAAAGTCGCGTTGGTGACTTCACGATCTCAGATCTGGTACCGGAAGCCTTGCGGCAGAACCTGTCGCGACTGGTAGTCGGTGAAGTTCGCGGTAGCGAGGCGGCAGCCATGTTCGAGGCTATGCAGGCTGGCACTGGCACGTTGAGTACCACCCATTCGCACTCGGCCGAGTCGACCATAGACCGCCTGGCCTCCCGGGTCGGTCAGGGTGGTGTGCTTTCGGTTGAGGAGGCTTACCGCCAGATCGCCCACAATATCCACCTCTTCATCTATGTGAAGCTGGTCGACGAGACGTGGAGGGGCGGCACTCGTCGTCGGTACCTGTCGGAGATCCGCCAAGTTACTCGAGCGATCGAGCACGGTCGTCCGGTCACTCATCTCACCTACCACGCAACGGGCACCGGCAGCCAATCCGCGGGGTACTTTCCCGATGCTGAGTTCGAGGCGGAGCTGCTCCATTTTCGGCGGGATCTTCCCGGCTCGAGCCGACGCCTGCAAGCGGGGCGCCATCAATGAACGGGATGCTTGCGACCACCGCCGGCTTATTGATCATTGGCGGGATGCTGGGAATCCTGACCGGCTTAAAACAACAGGCGCCGCGAGTCGCACGCCGGCATACGGAATCCGCTGGCGAATTGTGGTCCCGACTCACGCGGCGACCTGCCGGCTCACGCGGCCGGCAGCGCGATGTGATCTTACTGCTCAGCATCATCGTGGGCGTCATCGTCGCGGTGCTCACAGACTGGTTGATCATGATCGTGGTGCTACCGGCAATCGGCATCGGCCTGCCCTATCTGCTGGTGCTTCCCAAACCACACGATGTCGAACTGCTCGAAGCGCTGGATCGCTGGATTCGCTCGCTCGCCGCGACTCTCGCGACCGGCAAATCGATCACTGATGCAATCCGCATCTCGCGGCGAACCGCACCCCCGCTGATTGCTGATGAGATCCGCCTAATGGTTGCCAGGTTGAACAACCGTTGGCAGACCCGCGATGCCCTCATGCGGTTCGCTGACGCAGTCGACTCACCCGACGCCGATGCGGTGATCGCCGCGCTGATCTTGGCATCGAGTCGTGGCGCACATGGGGCCTCAGTCACGCTCCATGCCCTCGCCGACTCGATCCAGGCGCAGCTCAAGGGACGGCGGGCAATCGAGGTCGAGCGATCCAAGCCCTACGTCGTGGTGCGCCAGGTGACGGTGATCTCGCTGTCAACTCTGGTACTGGTTTTCCTGCTTTCGCCTGACTTCTTTGCGCCCTACCGAACGCCGCTGGGACAGGCTCTGCTGTTCTTGCTATTGATCATGTACGTCGCCTCGCTGATCTTGATGCGACGCAAGGCCCGGCAACCCGCTCGGCCACGCATCCTTCTTGGAGAGCACCGATGACCGTCACCTTGGTAGCGCTCTCAGGCATTCTGCTGGCTGCGGGCATGAGCTGCCTAGTAGTCGCCTTCGCCCGTTCTACCCCCCGTCTGGATGCTGCGCTGGAGCGGATCAGTGGCGTTCATGAGGAGCGCGCGCCGCTTCGCGATGTCGGCCCCATCAGCAGCCGCTCGGAGCGCCTGGGCGCCTTCATCTATCGCGTGGTGCCCATTCCACTCTCCGCTGGTCAGCGTCGCGCACTCCGGCTGCAAGACAAGTCGGTTGCGGAGTTCTACGCCGACAAGGCTGTGATGGCGATCATCGGTGCAGTGCTGCCGGGCCTGGCAGGCTCCGCCTTCGCCTACTTGACGGGCCGCCTCAGCGCTGTTCCTGCAGCTGCCGTCGTTGTTGGTGCGGTGATCGGGTTCTTTGTGCCTGATCTGCTGCTACGGCGAACCGCCAAGAATGTCTCGGTCGGTGCCACCGAAGCCTTGTTGGTCTACATCGACCTGGTGACTTTGGAGCGGCTCACGAATGCCTCAGCGACCCAAGCCCTGCACAATGCCGCCGCCCTCAGCGATGTACCGCTATTCGTCCACATCCGGACGGCTCTCGAGCGGGCGCGGCTGGAACAGCAGTCGCCGTATGCCGAACTCCGCAGGCTGTCCGATCAGCTCAAGCTCGCTGAACTGGCCGACGTCGCTGACGTGATGCAGCTGGACGAGACCGGTGCCGCACTCTCGGGCACGCTGCGCGCTCGGGTACGCGAGCTTCGTGATGCTCATTTGACCCGTGAGCAGATCAAGGCAAGCGCTGCTGCAGAAGGCATGACGATCTACATGACGTTGCCAGCGTTGATCTTCGGCCTCATCTTCCTGGTCGCCGCGATGCTCAGGATCCTGGTCGGCTGATGTCGAGGCAGTCACTGCCGCGGTGGATATCTCCCGCAACTGACAACACTTCAGGGAAACGGACAACACCTGGCCGTTCCAATTCCCCACTCAGGCTCGAAACAGTAGGTGCGGAGGCGATCGTTCGCGACCGTCGGGTAGGTCGGCTCAGCTGCTGTTTGGACGAGCGAGCCGAGCACGACACCTCGAGTAAGAGTGACTGACGGGATTCACGGTGGCGTGCGAGCGAGCGAGGAAGACAGCTGCTTTCCGGGCCGACCGGGCGCGACCGAGCAGGAGAAATGGGAAGGGAACCGGCATGCCAGAGCGAGCGGTTTGTTGATGGCTCGGTTGATTCGTGGCCTTGGTTCACTCGCTGTCCTGCTGCTCGGCACTGCCGGCGTTCCCGCCGCCTTGGCTGTCCTGGGCGGCAATCCGCTTCCGGATGAGCTGTCCTGGAGCGCCATACGGCTGCTGCTGGCTACACCGGTCGACGGCACGATCCTGGTCGGACTGATCACTGTCGTCGGGTGGCTGGCGTGGCTGGTCTTCATGGTGTCGGTGTTGAGTGAGTTGGTAGCGCTCGTTTCCCGGCAGCGCATTTTGATCCGCCTGCCAGGCCTTGCTGGGCCGCAGCGATTTGCCGCGGGACTCTTGATTTCGGTGATCACGATGATCTCCGCGCCGTACGCCGTTCAGGCCAATCCCGACTCGAGCCACCAGGTCGCAGCGCGCGCGGCGCCTGAGCCGACGGCTCTGATCATCGAGGAGGCGGAGACTCAAACGCCCGCCCCGGCAGCTCCGCGGACTGAGCGAGTTGATCATTCCACCCAGCATGTGGTGCAAGCCGGTGACGATCTGTGGAGCCTTGCCGAGCGGTACTACGGGAACGGCCGCGAATGGCGGAAAATCGCAGCAGCGAATCCGACAGTGCTGACCGGCGGGCCTGACCGGCTGCAGGTCGGCTGGCGACTCAAGATCCCCGATCTCGATCAAGACCTGGCTGCAGGGGACCGCAAGATCACCGTACGCCGCGGGGACACGCTCTCCTCGATTGCCGAGCGCGAGCTCGGCTCGGCAACTCGCTGGACAGACATTTTTCAGGTCAATCGAGCTCAGTTGAGCGATCCTGACGAGCTTGCTGTCGGTATGCGGCTGGTGCTGCCGGAGCTAGAGGGGAAGCACGCGGCCAAGACCGGGTCGAAAGCCCATGATCAGCAACGTCGGACTGATCAATCGGAGCACCAACGGGGTGATCAGCGGGCTGGCCTGGCGGCGGCGCATTCAGCTCCAGACCAGGCAACGCGGCCGACGGATCGTCCATCCGCCACAAGCGACCCGTCCTGTCGAGGTCGCGCTCGGGCAGCGGCAACGGCCGTTGAGCCTGCGCACGCTGGACCGTGCCATGCGGGCGATCGCGGCGCATTGCAGGGCCTCCGAGACCGCCCCGCCCCCACTGCAGCTGGCCTTGATCGGTGAAACCGAGATCGAGTTCCGTATG
>JAJTCL010000126.1 GCA_021323255.1 Propionibacteriaceae bacterium
ACTTGATAGAACGAGACGACAGTGCCGTCAGATGGTGCGTCGAGCCGCACCGCGACGGCGATGACACCGAGCAGCACTAAAACGACTGCTAGAAGTGCTGGAGCACGGCGGGTGAGGCTGGAACGCCAGGCGCGTCGCTGCGCCACCTTCACTGACGCCGACGCACTCACGACCCAATTCTCGTAGTGCTCACCTCACCGCATGGAAGGATGCTGCCTCGCCACACAGCATTCTGAAGAATCCCGCTCGGAACGGGACATGGTCCCGTGACAGCGGGACACCTCCCCGCTGAGCCTGGCGGCATGCTCACCGAGACTCGTCCGCCGCGGCAACGGATCGCCAGTCCGGTGCTGTGGGCGTTGACCTCCGGCATCACCGGAGTGGTGGCCAATGTGCTGCTCGTGCTGTCCTTCTTGCTCGGGCAGCCCTTCGGCGTCAATGGTCCACTTGCCCAGGCCGGCCAGGACTTCATGTGGCTTGGCAGCGCAAACGATGTGGTGATCATCGTGCAGTTCGTGACCTTCATCCCGGTGGCGCTGGCCGTGCGCAGGTGGCTACCCCCTGCGCGATCTGTGCGACTGGCAACGGCTGCGGCGATCGTAGCCATGGTCGTTGTCGCCATTCTCCAGCTGCTGCTCGTCGCCGGCATCCTGGAGTTCGACGTCCAGGTCGTACTCGTTGTGGCGACGTTCTTGGTGGTTTACGCCTGGGTAATCGCGGTCAGCTCGACCGGCCATCGCAGCGGCACCTTGCTCCGATCGGTCACCCGTTTCGGCCTGCTCCTCGGAGTGTCCTTTCCGGTGGGTCTGGTCATTGCTGCGGCGGGTCTGCTCTTTCCCGGGGGTTCGCCGGCCCAACTCGCCTTCGTCATACCTGGCGTTGCCATCGCGGCCATCGGTTGGTTGGGCCTTCCGGTCTGGCCGTTGGTGCTGGCCCGTCTGGTGTTCAGCAAAACCCCATCGCGCCTGTCCAACGAGGAAGCAGTCCCATGAGAACCACCGGAGCAGGGCGCGCGGCCGCGGTACTGACGTGGGTCTACGCCGCAGGCTTTGGGATTCCGGGCATTCCGGTGTCCGGCTACCTGCTGAGCCATGGATCCCTACCGTGGTTTCTCGACCTGTTCCCGATGTACGGCGGCCCGTGGTCGTCGCGGACCTCGGCAGGCACATTCGTCGCACTGCTGGCTGTGTTCCTCGTGGTGACGGGGCTAGCAGCTTGGTCCGCTTGGTGGCTATGGCAGGGCCGGAAGGTTGGCGCGCTAGTCAACCTGGCCCTGCTTCCGGTCGAGGCAATCTTCTGGGTTGGCTTCGCATTGCCGTTCCCGTGGCTGGTCGGCGCTGCCCGGGCACTGTTGATCGCCATCGGGTGGAGGTCTCTCGCCACCGGCCAGAATCCCCAAAAATCTGGGATCGACCTCGACCGGCAGCCAACTTAGCGTCGTGGCACAACACATCTTGGTCCAACTATTCGACGTGTCCCAGGAGGAAGGAATGTCATGAGAAATGCGTACAAGGTGCTCGCATACATCGTGGCCGCCGAAGTGGCCATTCAGGCCATGGTCATGGTCTGGGCGATTGCCGGGCTCGTGAAGTGGGTTGACGGTGGCGGGGTGTTCGACAAGTCGATCATGGAGAGCGGGGCAACGCCCTTCACCGAGGTGTTCGGCATCATCGTGCACGCCATCAACGGAACCTTCGTGGTGCCAGCGATCGCGCTGGTGCTGCTGATCACCTCGTTCTTCACCAAGGTGCGCGGAGCGATCAAATGGGCCGCGATTGTTTTCGTGCTCGTGGTCGCGCAGGGCCAGATCGGGTACCTCGGCCATGAGTTCCCCTTCGCCGGTGCGCTGCACGGCCTCAACGCCCTGGCGCTGTTCAGCGCGGCCTTCTATACCGGTCGCCGGATCCGCACTGCGGCATCCCCGGTTGTCGAAGAGCAGCCAGAGGTGCAGGCCGCAACGCCTGTGTGATGGTGATCCACTCGCAGCGGCCGGGATCTGGCGTGGAGACTCGTGGTCGGCGGATGCTGCGCGTCGTTCTGCCGGTGCTCGCAACGGTGGCGATTGTGGTCCCACTGGCATGGATGTGGCAGGCCAGCCGGATGCCGGCGGCATATTCGGTGATGGAGATGGGCTACCTCGACTACGGCGGCCATGGGCAAGACAGCGGACACTCCCACCATTCGGAGGCAGCACGCTCGGTCACCGAATTGGTCGCCGAGCCGGCGCGACCGGCGGACGTACGGGTCGACCTGGTGACCCGACAAGAAATACTCAAGATCGGCGGGCGGTCCATCGCCGGATTCACCGTGAACGGCACCTCACCCGGCCCGGAGATCCGCGTCAGGCAGGGTCAGCTGATCGAGGTGCATCTGCGTAATGAGTCGGTGGCTGCAGGCGTCGCGCTGCACTGGCACGGCCTCGACGTCCCCAACGCCATGGACGGCGTCGCAGGCGTGACTCAAGACGCCGTGCCGATCGGGGCTAGGTTCACCTACCGCTTCGTCGCCGATCGAGCCGGCTCGTTCTGGTATCACTCCCACCAGGTATCCAATCCGCAGGTTGCCGGAGGGCTGCTCGGTTCGCTGGTAGTGCTGCCGCCTTCGGGCATCGCCGAGCAGGTCGACGTTGCTGCGCTTGCCCACACGTACGGGGGTGTGAGGACCATCAACGGCAAGGCCGGCGACCTCCGCGTCCCGGCGGAACCCGGTCGGCGCATGCGGATACGGATCACCAACACTGACAACGGGCCGATGCAGGTGTGGACCAGCAGGTCCTTCCGCCTGCTCGCGGTGGACGGCACCGAAGTGAACCGACCCACGCAGGTGTCCGATCGCGCGGTCACCCTCACTGCGGGCGCCCGGGCCGACATCGAGACCCAGGTGCCCGCTGACGGCACAGCGGTCAGGGTGCAGCTGTCCAAGGCGACCGCGGTGATCGTCGGACCGCAGAGCGCCGAGGTGCCTGTGCCACCGCAGCCTGGCGATGAGTTGGATCTGCTGAGCTACGGCTCACCAGCCACGCTCGGCTTCGAGCCGGCGCAAGCCGGCCGCCGATTCGACTATCTGATCGGTCGTCGACCCGGGTTTGTCAAAGGCCGTCCAGGTATGTGGTGGTCGATCAACGGTCACCTCTACCCGAACGTCCCGATGTTCGTGGTACGCGAGGGGGACGTGGCGTTGGTCCACATCGAGAACCGCAGTTCCGAGGTGCATCCGATGCACCTGCATGGCCACCACATGGTCGTGCTCGCCCGCAACGGCGTGGCAGCCACCGGAAGCCCCTGGTGGGTCGACTCGCTCAATGTCGCGGCCAAGGAGAGCTATGACGTCGCCTTCGTAGCCGACAACCCCGGCATTTGGATGGACCACTGCCACAACTTGAAACACGCCGCCGACGGAATGGTCGCGCACCTCATGTACGAGGGATTCGACACCCCGTATCGCATCGCAGGACCGGCTGACAACAGGCCAGAATGAGGCAAGCGCAGCACGACCCTCAGATACCGACGCCAGTTGCGCTTCCGCCCGGCGTGTCGGCCTTTCTTGAGCATCTGGCGTCACTTTTTGGGGGACTCAACCACTCGGATACGGAGTGAGCAGCTGGTCGACCGGCGCATAGTTGTCGGTCAGCACCGGGGCGTCGGCAGTCCATCCGGTTAGTTCTGCGCCGGTGATCACGTCCCACTCCGCCCCGCGCTCTGCGATCTTTCCGCTGATCGAGGTGACATCGAGCGGTGCCTGGGAGGCGATCACGACCAGGTTGCCGCCGGCCTTATCCCCACCAGTCAAGGTGTCGGTCTCGGTGGCGAGCGCTACATGATCAAATGTGTCGGCCAGCGTGGCGACCTCAGCCCGCGCGAACGCGAGCGGTCCGTAGTCGAGGAGATTGATCACATAGACTCCGTCCGCGGCGAGGACGCGGGCAATCTCGCGGACCGTCTCACGTGTGGTGAGGTGCCACGGCACACTGACGCCACCGAAGGCATCGCCCAGCACCAGGTCGTGACTGTCATCAGCTAGCCGGCCCAACCCGAGCCGAGCGTCCTCCACGCGGACCTCAACGCCCTCGGTGCTCTCGAGTCCGAACCGCTCGGTGTCGATCTTGACAACGCCGGGATCGATCTCAGACACCAGGCTGGAGGTCCCTGGGCGTACCTGCTCGAGATAGCGCGGCAAGGTCAACCCGCCACCGCCGATGTGATAAACCCGAAGCGGCTGCCCTTCAGGGTAGGACGTGTCTATCACCGAGGCGACGGCTTTGGCGTAGTCCCAGTCGAGATAGGTCGGATCCTCGAGGTCGACGTAGGAATGCGGTGCACCATCGAGCATGAGCACCCGCCCCGAGGCCCGGTCGGGGTCGGTCACTACCACAGCGCAGTGGTAGATCGTCTCAACGTCGCAGCCGCCGGGTGCCATCGCGACGGCACTACCACCGAGCAGGACAAGCACCGCCGGAGCGACCGCCGACCGCCAGCCACGCACGCGGAACTCGACCACCGCCGCAGCGAGGACCAGCGCTGCCCCGAGCCCGACCATGATGCCGCTGACTGGCAGCCGCGAGATCAGTACGAAGCCGGTGACGACCGTGCCGACGATGGCCCCTGTTGTGCCGATCGCAGAGAGTCTTCCGACGACCGTACCGGTCTCGTTGAGACTGGTCAGCCGCAGCTTGGTGACCATCGGCGTCACGGCCGCCAGGAACGTGCCAGGCACGATGATCGCGAACGTGGCCACCAGCATCAGCAGCGCCCCGCGATCAAACGCGCCCGCCGCGCGTACGGCGAACGGGGTTGCCGCCACCGCCACCCCGGACACCGCGAGTAACGGACCCAGCACCCGGCGCGGCGGGATCACATCGGCTACCCGGCCCCCAGCCCAGCAGCCCAGGGCAATGGCTGCCAGCGCAACGCTGATGACGAGGGTGCTCGTCTCCAGAGTCAGACCGAGGTACGGGGCCAGCAGCCGTAGTGCGACCACCTCGACGACAAGCACGCTGGCCGACGCGCCGAAGACCAATGCCGCCGCGGCGTACCGGCCCAGCTCAGGCGAGTCAGGATGTGCGACGACGATCTCGCCCGATTTGCTGCTCACCGCTGGATCATGCCACGGGTCGTGTAAAGAGAGCAGAGCCAGCTAAAGAGGTTGATCGGCGCGGGCGTCGGCGCAAGAGTTGTAAATTGCTTGACAGCAATATTGCCCATAGAGCATACTAGCTCACATGGCGGCGAGCTTGTTCGAGGTAGTGGTCGAGCCGAACCGTCGGCGGATCCTCGACCTGCTTCGCGATGGCGACCGATCGGTAAACGATCTCGTCGATGTGCTCGACATCGCCCAGCCCACTGTGTCAAAGCATCTCAAGGCGCTACGCGAAGCCGGCCTCGTCGTCGTTCGGCCCGATGCCCAAAAGCGGTGGTACCAGCTCCGATCGGAACCGCTGCGCGAGCTCGACGCGTGGCTCGAGCCGTACCGAGCAGCGTGGTCGGCTCGCTTCGACGCGCTGGCGCGCCACCTGGACCAAAAGGAGGATCTATGACAAGCCTGACAAACAATGAAACCTCGATGGGTGAGGTGCTACGCGACGGCGAGCGCGTTGGACTCCGCTTCGTCCGGCGGTTCGCCCATCCTGTCGAACGCGTCTGGTCAGCGATCACCGAGTCCGACCAGTTGCAACTCTGGATGCCCTGCGACATCGTCGGTGAGCGGCGTGCCGGCGCCGATATCAAGCTGCCATTCTGGCCTGCGCACGTGGAGAAATACCAGCTGGAAGAGACACCGATCCCCGGTCGCATCGACGTGTGGGAGCCACCGGCGGTGTTCCAATGGACTTGGGGTGCCGACATCCTCCGGTTCGAGCTGAATCCCACCGACGGTGGCACGACGATGACTTTCACCACCTGGCTAGACTCGCCCGACCTCGACGGCGCAGCCGACGCAGCCGGCGGTTACCACGTCTGCCTTGGCGCACTGCAGCTCCTGCTCGACACGGGCTCAGCACCTCCACTCATTGAGAGTGAGGAGGAAGCCCGACGCCTCGAACCGGAATACGCCAAGCGACTCGTTAGAGGTTGAGGGTCGGCCCGCCCGTTCAGAATCGGCAGTGTCGCGGCGCCTGGCGCGATCGTCGCGAGCGCCGTGGCCTGCTGTGCACCAGAAGGACAGCTCGATACCCCGACGGCGTAGCCGCGATCACCGGCGGCCAGGCCAAGCAGTTCTGGGACGCGATCAAGAACTCTAAGGTCCACCAGATCGATACCGCGGTTCACGCCATACTCACCATCCCCACAGATGTTGCGCCCACTTATCGAAAGGCCAACATCAAAGTGTTTCTGCCTACTAGCAAGAACGAGTCCCAGGACGCGAGGATGATCGCGTATCACGAATGGAGCTCAACGAGGAGGCGCGATGAGCACCGTGAGCAGGGGCTTCCGGGGACGGAGACGGGACAGTAGCCGGCAGCTGCCGCCGGGCCAGTACCTCACCAACGACTTCCCGGTCCTCTCTGCCGGACCGACGCCCCGCATACCGCTAGATGACTGGGAGTTCACCGTCACCACGGAGTTGGGTGAGAGTTATCGGTGGAGCTGGACAGAACTCATGGCTTTGCCTGCAGAATCGGTCACGGTCGACGTCCATTGCGTGACGCGTTGGTCCAAGCTGGACACGGCCTGGCGTGGGGTCTCCCTCGATACGCTGCTCGACGATGTCGAAACCGGAGCGGACTTCGCGCTGGTCCACAGTTACGGCGGTTACAGCACGAACCTGCCACTTGAGGATCTGCTCGACGGTCAGGCCTGGGTTGCCTACGAGTACGACGGTGACGAGTTGGCTCCTGAGCACGGCGGACCCGCCCGACTGCTGGTCCCACATCTGTACTTCTGGAAGTCGGCGAAGTGGGTCCGCGGCATTGAGTTGATGGATCAGGACTCGCCCGGCTTCTGGGAGCAATTGGGCTATCACGACTACGGCGACCCATGGCGCGAGCAGCGGTACCAGGGGGACTAAAGGTCCGCCGCGCCTGGCGGCCGGCCCAGCTCATCGAACGGCTGCCAGAGACGAAGAGCGCCTCCACGCTGGTTCTCGAGGTGCCCGGGTGGCCCGGACACCTGGCCGGCCAGCACATTGACGTACGCCTGACCGCGCCCGACGGCTACCAGGCGGCCCGCAGCTACTCGCTCGCCGCGCCTACGAACGGCGATCGGATCGCAATCACCGTGCAGCGGGTGGCGGACGGCGAGGTGTCGAGCTATCTCGCCGATGAGGCCAGATCCGGTGACGTCGTCGAGGTCCGGGGACCCGTTGGCGGCTGGTTCGTGTGGAAACCGGAGGACCGCGGACCGGTGCTGCTGGTGGCGGGCGGATCAGGCATAGTGCCGCTGATGGCGATGATCCGGTCCCGCGACGGAGCCAGCCCCACACCGTTTCGGCTCATCGACTCCGTGCGCCCTCCAGACGATCGGATCTACGATCATGAACTTCGCGGACGTGCTACCCAGGACGGTGGGCTCGAGGTCACTTTTCTCTACCCGCGGACCGTGCCGGACGG
>JAJTCL010000127.1 GCA_021323255.1 Propionibacteriaceae bacterium
TTCCCCAGCTCGTCCACACCCGCGAGGGAACGCACGTGCACGTTCGTTCCCTCCACCAAACACATGTTGCAACGTGTGTATCGCGCCAGGAACGCACGTGCACGTGCGTTTCCGCAGGTGAGGGAGAGAGGAGAGGGTGACGAAGGGGTCGGCGTACGTGAAACCGGCCGCATCCAGTTTGGGATGCGGCCGGTTCTCCTTGATGCGAATCGGTTGGGACTCGAGCTATTCGTTGGTGGCTTCGGAGCCTTCGTTGAAGCCTTCGACGATGCCGCCGAACTCCACGGGCGGTACGTCCGGAGCTGCCGCACGCGGTGTGCCCGTGAAGGTGAACGGGTGCTCTGAACCCGGATCAGCCACATCGACCACGACGATCTCGCCGGGCTTCAGCTCCGCGAACAAGATCTTCTCGGCGAGCAGATCCTCAACGTCGCGCTGAATCGCCCGACGCAGCGGCCGAGCTCCAAGTACCGGGTCGAAGCCACGCTTGGCGATCAACGTCTTCGCCGCGGGCGTGAGCTCGATGCCCATGTCCTTGTCCTTCAGCCGGATCTCGATCTGGGCCACCATCAGGTCGACGATGCGCTCGATATCCTCCTGAGTCAGCTGCCGGAAGACCACGATCTCGTCCACCCGGTTGAGAAACTCCGGACGGAAGTGCTGTTTGAGCTCGTCTGTGACCTTGGCCTTCATCTTCTCGTAGCCGCCCTCGGTGCCGGTCGACCCGCTGAAGCCCAGGGAGACACTCTTGGCGATGTCGCGGGTGCCAAGGTTGGTGGTCATCACGATCACGGTGTTCTTGAAGTCCACCTGACGCCCCTGGGCGTCGGTCAGCCGTCCTTCGTCGAGGATCTGCAGCAGGGAGTTGAAGATGTCCGGGTGAGCCTTCTCGATTTCATCGAAGAGGACCACGCTGAACGGCTTGCGGCGTACCTTCTCGGTGAGCTGACCGCCCTCCTCGTAGCCGACATATCCAGGAGGTGAGCCAAAGAGCCGGGAGGCGGTGTGCTTCTCGGAGTATTCGCTCATATCCAGTTGGATCATCGCGTCCTCGTCGCCGAACAAGAACTCAGTCAGCGCCTTGGTCAGCTCGGTCTTGCCGACACCGGATGGGCCGGCGAAGATGAACGAACCGCTGGGCCGCTTCGGGTCCTTCAGGCCTGCCCTGGTACGCCGGATCGAGCGTGAGAGCGCCTTGACCGCGTCGTGCTGGCCGATGTAGCGCTTGCCGATCTCTTCTTCCATCCGCAGCAGACGAGCCGACTCTTCCTCGGTCAGCTTGAACACCGGGATGCCGGTTGCTGTGGACAGCACCTCGGCAATGATCTCCTCGTCCACCTCGGCGACCACATCAAGATCACCAGACTTCCACTGCGCCTCACGCTCGGCGCGGGCAGTCAGCAGCTTCTTCTCGTCGTCGCGGAGACCGGCAGCCCGCTCGAAGTCCTGAGCGTCGATGGCAGCTTCCTTCTCCAGCCGTACCGCGGCCACCTTCTCGTCGAATTCCCGCAGGTCCGGCGGAGCAGTCATCCGGCGGATCCGCAGCCGCGCACCCGCCTCGTCGATAAGGTCGATCGCCTTGTCGGGCAGGAAACGATCAGAGATGTAGCGGTCAGCCATCTGTGCCGCGGCAACCAGGGCCTCGTCGGTGATGGTGATCCGGTGGTGCGCCTCGTAGCGGTCACGCAGCCCACGCAGGATGTCGATGGTGTGGGCGATGGACGGCTCAGCCACCTGGATGGGCTGGAAGCGCCGCTCCAGCGCAGCGTCCTTCTCCACGTACTTCCGATATTCGTCCAACGTGGTAGCGCCGATGGTCTGCAATTCACCGCGAGCCAGCATCGGCTTGAGAATGCTGGCGGCGTCGATGGCGCCCTCGGCTGCGCCGGCGCCGACGAGGGTGTGAATCTCATCGATGAACAGCACGACGTCGCCACGGGTCTTGATCTCTTTCAGCACCTTCTTCAGGCGCTCCTCGAAATCACCGCGATAGCGGCTGCCGGCGACCAGCGCACCCAGGTCGAGAGTGTAAATCTGCTTATCTCGCAATGTCTCGGGAACATCACCGCGGACGATTGCCTGGGAAAGGCCTTCGACAACAGCGGTCTTACCGACACCTGGCTCGCCAATCAGCACCGGATTGTTTTTGGTACGCCGCGAGAGCACGGTCATCACTCGCTCGATCTCAGTCTCACGGCCGATAACCGGATCAAGCTTGTTCTCTCGTGCCGCCTGGGTCAGATTGCGACCGAACTGATCGAGCACCATCGATGACGATGGAGTGCTGCCCTGCTCGGGAGCGCCTGAAGTAGCAGCTTCCTTACCTTGGAAGCCGCTGAGCAATTGCAGAACCTGATTTCTGACTCGGTTGAGATCTGCGCCGAGCTTCACCAAAACCTGAGCAGCGACGCCTTCCCCTTCCCGAATCAAGCCGAGCAGGATGTGTTCAGTACCGATGTAGGAATGATTGATCTGGAGCGCTTCGCGCAAGCTCAGTTCCAGTACTTTTTTTGCTCGCGGAGTGAATGGGATGTGTCCACTAGGGGATTGCTGCCCGTGGCCGATGATCTCTTCAACCTTTTGCCGAACAGCCTCTAAGGAAATACCAAGGGACTCCAAAGCTTTGGCGGCAACGCCCTCGCCCTCATGGATGAGTCCCAGCAGGATGTGCTCAGTTCCGATGTAGTTGTGGTTCAGCATGCGAGCCTCTTCCTGCGCCAACACCACGACGCGCCGGGCTCGGTCGGTAAACCGCTCAAACATGATGATTGCTCCCTCGTTCTCGGTGCGGGTCTCGCCCTGCTGTTCGGAACGAGCACCGATGTCTTTCACTCTAGTCGGCCAGGCCCCCGGTTGCCTTGTGCACATTCGTCGCACGACCGGTTGTCAGCCAGCCGGCGTGCCGTGTGCTGCGCCCGATCGAGGCGAGTGCGGTGTCGGATTACAACAGCCAGCCGGCCGTTGGCTATTCCCCTTCGCTGGTCACAATTTGTGATGTGGCGTGGATGTCGGCGGATGAGCGGTCGACTAGGCCTGCAGCCTGTCGCGACCTGGGTCCCGGACACAGCGAGCGCCCTGGACGAAACATGTTCGCCCAGGGCGCAACGATGACGCGATCGTGAGCCGTTGGTGAGGTCCTACCAAGACCTGCTGAGAGTCATCCGGAGGTTTGGCTGAACACTCAGATCAAGCATGAGCCTTCTCGTACGCCTCCCGTACCTCTGCCGAGACGCGGCCGCGGCTGCTGACATCGTGGCCGTTCGCCAATGCCCAGGCTCGGATATCGCTTGTGCTCGCGGAACCGGCTGCTTTGCTGCCTCGTTTACGCCGGCCACCGATCTTGCGGGCGTGTGCCATCCAAGGCGCCAATGCTTCGCGGAGCCCACTGGCGTTCTGGGACGACAGATCGATTTCATACTCCGCGCCGTCCAATGCAAAACTGACCGTCTCGTCGGCGGATCCCCCGTCGTAATCGTCTTCGAGAATGATCTGCACGCGCTGCGCCATAAGTTCCTCCAGTTTGGAAAAGTGAGAGTTCCTGACAGGTGCGAGATTACTCGCGTTCTTCACTTTCCAGAAGAAAAATCGAGAGCGATATCTAGGGCAGGTGCAGAATGGGTGATCGCTCCTACCGCAACGAAATTGACACCAGTCCGCGCAACTTCCACCGCATTCAGTAATGTCAGGCCTCCGCTGGCCTCAAAAGTTGCCAGCTCTGCTAACTCAGCGACGATACCGGCCATGACATCGGGACTCATATTGTCGAGCAGGATCTCAGTAGCACCGGCCGCAACGACCTGGCGCGCCTGCTCAGCAGAGGTGACTTCCACCTCAACTGGAACGTCCGGAAAAGACCGCCGGACCGCTCGATAAGCCTCTACCACACCCCCCGCGGCGACCACATGGTTGTCCTTGACCAACGCCGCATCAGCCAATGACATCCGGTGATTGGTGCCCCCAGCAACACGGACCGCGTACTTCTGCAGCATTCTCAAGCCCGGCAGAGTCTTACGTGAATCCCGAACCTTGGTATTCGTTCCCGCCAGCGCCTCCACCCAGGCCCGAGTGGCTGTGGCCACTCCCGACATCATGGCGATCAAATTCAGAGCAACCCGCTCAGCCGTCAGGAGCGCCCGGGCATTGCCCGTTACCGAGATCAGGACGTCGCCGCGTCTGACGGGGTCGCCGTCGGTTGCGTGCAGGATGATCTGGAAGTCACCAGCCGGCGCGCAGACCGTCGCCATGGCGTACCCAGCAACGGGCAGCCCAGCGACGGTGCCCGACTCGCGTACCACGAACTCAGCGTGCGCGCTCTGGGCGGCCGGAATTGTGGCATGAGAGGTGACGTCCAGCCCGGCGCCAGCGCCGGTCGGCAGCACACCCCTGCCACCCAGATCCTCATCGAGTGCCTCAGAGATGATCAATGACACGGCATCCAGATCCAGTCCTGCAGCCGTCACGAGGGCCTCGACTTGCGCCAGGGTGGTGCAGATCATCGATGGTCCGAGTGCCCGTTCGCGGGGCGCTCAGGAAGGGCCGGCACAAAGTGATGCCGCAGGCCTTGCTGATCATCGTGTGCGACGAGGAGGTGGCCCCGCCATACCTCGCGACGACCCTCGAAGTCATCGCGCCAATGAGCCCCTCGCGATTCCTCTCGAAGGCGAGCAGAGGACACCACGGCCGCCGCAACCGTCATCAGGTTGGTAGCTTCCCAGGACTCCAGACCGGGCTCTGCGTCCGATTGTCGCGCCAGCTTCGCCAACTCCTGAACGCACCGATCGAGTCCACTGGCGTCCCGGAGCCCTCCCGCGTGCCGGCTCATGGCCTGCTGCATTGCGGGCACCACTGACCGGTCGATGAGCCCCGCTTGTCGGCGATCCTGCGCCGGAGGTCGGCGCGGTGGCCGCTGGTCCAGCAGCTGTTCTGCGATCCGACGAGCGAAGACCAGGCCCTCGAGCAGCGAGTTCGACGCCAGCCGATTAGCACCGTGTACGCCGGAGGAGGCCACCTCGCCGCAGGCATACAGGCCCGACAGATTCGTCGAACCATCGATGTCGGTCTCCACACCCCCGCAGAAGTAGTGGCACGCCGGCGCGACCGGGATCAGGTCCGTGGCTGGGTTGATCCCGGCTCGGCGGCAGCTGTGCCAGATAGTCGGGAACCTCACCCGCCAGGTCTCCTCACCCAACATTCGACCATCAACGTAAACATGATCAACATCAGCCGCTGCCATCTCTTTCATGATCTGTTTGGCCACCACGTCTCGAGGCGCGAGCTCGGCAAGCTCATGTTTGCCGACCATGAAGCGTTCGCCGCGGGAATTGACCAGTTGGCCACCTTCCCCGCGCACGGCCTCGCTGACCAGGGGCAGCTGGCCGCGGGCTCCGGTACCGAGATACAGCACCGTCGGGTGGAACTGGATGAATTCGATGTCCCGCAACCGAGCCCCAGCACGAAGTGCGGCCGCCACCCCATCTCCGGTGGAGACCGGCGGATTCGTCGTCACGGCGTAGATCTGGCCGACGCCGCCCGTGGCCAGCACCACCGCCCTGGCGAGCACCGCGCCAACTCCTCCGCGGGTGCCCTCCCCAAGGACGTGCAGCGTCACTCCGGCCACTGCCGGCCTCTCGCAGGGACCGACTTCGGCCGGAATGAGGTCAAGGACCAGGGCATGCTCGACGATCTCGATCGCACGATCCGCGGTGACCGCCGCGATCAGGGCGCGTTCGATCTCAGCGCCGGTGGCGTCGCCTCCGGCATGGGCGATCCGGTCCCGCTTGTGGCCGCCCTCGCGGGTAAGTTCCAGCTCGCCGGCGAGGTCGCGATCGAACTCCGCACCTCGATGGATGAGCTTGGCAACCTCCTCAGGGCCTTCGGTGACCAGCACCCGTACCGCCTCTTCGATGCAGAGGCCGGCACCAGCCACCAAGGTGTCGTCGATGTGCTGTTGGATAGTGTCGCCTTTGGCCTGCACCCAGGCGATTCCTCCCTGCGCCCAGTGAGTCGAGCCCGCTGCGAGCTCGTCCTTGGTCACGACCATGATCGTCCCGAGATCCCGGCACTCCAGAGCAGCCGTCAAACCTGCAATGCCCGATCCGACGACGACGACGTCCACCTCGCGCACCCATCCCGGTGGCTCCGCCGAGAGCCTGCGCGGCAGGGAGGGTAATGCCGGTAGCGCTGGAAAAGAAGGTAGTGATTGTGCCTGGACAGGGCTGGACGTCAGGGACGCACCATCAGGCACCATAGGGCCATGCTCCCGCATTCATCGGCGGGGGGAGCGGGCCCCCCTGACGCCCCTGCACGGGGGTGGCGCACCTGGTTCGACGCCTGGGTCGAATCGGCGTACGGCGCAGACGGGTTCTGGCGCATTCACAGCCCTGACGTCCATTTCCGTACCGCAGCAACAAGCGGGCCGATGATCGCCGAGATGCTGGCTGCCCTGGTCGACCGCCACCCTGAGATCACCCGGGTGGTCGATGTCGGTGCTGGCAACGGGCGGCTGCTGGAGGAACTTTCGGTGATCCGACCCGATCTTCGACTGCTGGGAATTGATCTTCGGACCCGGCCCCAGGGCTTGGTCACACAGGTGGGATGGGCCCAAGACATGTGGGATGTGCGATACGGGTGCTGGACCACTGGCGAGGCCGGCATTGCGCTCGCCGACAGCGAGCCGGTCATGATCATCTGCTGCGAATTGCTGGACGACTTGCCGTGTCCGGTCGTCACCCGACATGCCGACGGCTGGCGGGAGTTGATCATCAACGATGACGGCCAGGAGCAGGCTGGGCCGCGATTGGAAAGTGAGCAGCTTGCCTGGGCAGACCGGTGGTGGCCAGGCGGTGATCGCGCCGAGATCGGTCTGACCAGGGACCGGGCATGGGTCGAGTTCATCAAGTTGATCAAGAAACGCGGAGGCTGTGCGGTCATGATCGACTACGGGCATACTGCGGGGCGTCGCCCGGTCACCGGCTCGCTCGCTGCCTATCGCGACGGACGGGCCCTGGACCCGATACCCGGGTCGAGTGTGAATCTCACCGCACACGTGGCGATCGACGCCGTACGTGCCGCAGGTGAAGCGGTGGGAGCGACCACCAGCTTCTGCGGTCTGCAGGGTGAGGTGGTACCGGAACTGCTGCAGGCCACGACCCATCCCGATCCGCTCCTTGACCTTGGCCGGCGGAGCGAACATTCCGCGCTCAGCTCGCAGTACGTCTGGGGCTCCCACTGGTGGCTTTTGCAATGTTGAATTGCTCGCTCCGCTCGCACGGATCGCGCTCCCAGCCGCCGTCTTCGTCGCAGCTGCTGAAACGGCAAGGGTCAGGTAACTCACGCCACTCACGGAGGCCGTTTTCACCATCTGCTCCTGCAGATCGGCGGCGCGCGACCCGAAAGGTTGAATTGCTCGCTCCGTGTCAATGGCTCACTCCGCTCGCGTGATGCTCGCTGGAATCCGGCTCCTTCGTCGTCGCCCGTGAAGCGTGAACCACC
>JAJTCL010000128.1 GCA_021323255.1 Propionibacteriaceae bacterium
ACAGGAACACACTGGACGTCAGCATCCGGATGTGCCTCCCGAACGCCGTCGCCGATCGCCCGGGCAACTTCATGGGTATTGCCAAACATACTTTCGTACACGATCGTGACCTTCATACTGACACCTCCAGGAGCCACACTGAAGGATCGGTGGTGGTGTGCCTAGGGGCATTGGTCCCAACGTCCATCGTGTCAGCTGCCCGGAGATGAGCTGCCGAACGCCGCGGTCTTAGTTAGTGAGGCCAGGAGGGCTTGGTCTTGGAATTCAGCGCCGCCGCATTGATCGGTGTCGATGGTGCTCCTGCTCGATATCGGGGTGCAGATCAAACCGGCATCGTTAACGGCCTGACCGACAAGACCGAGCAGGCGATCGGCACCGCACTGCCGGGCGCAATCCGGCCACGTCGCCCCACGGCCATACCCGTGATCGAGCAGGAGTGTTGCGACAAATACTGGAACCCAAGTGCCATCAGGGGTCAGATTTCGGCCGCCGTTGATAATCCGCCCCCTTCTGATCACCCAGTCCGTGAATCATCGACATCCGACACACCAGGCCGGTGTGCCTCGACAGATTGGTGTTCTTCGACCAATCCGATCTTGGGCTGCGGTGCGAGCTGAGCTGATTCCCGGAGGGTGTGTGGATACCTACCGTGGCGGCATTGGGTCGGGGAGGATCGTCCGGAGCTGGCGCCATCGCGCAGAGTTCGGGACGAAGCGACTGAGTGATCAACTCAGCGACTATGGGAGCTCTGTAACGCACAGGCTGCAAGCGTCAGTGAGCCGATTCCGCGTTCAGCTTTTGACCTTCACGGTGCGCCAGCGTGCTCGCGAGGAAGATCGCGGGCGCCTGCAACTTGGGACCGATAGCCATGCTGAAAGGGACTGAAGCCCCTGTGGTCCCCCCAAGAAACCTTTAGCGTGAGGTTAGGGAGGTCCACCGGACACACCCGTGGTCCGAGATTGGCACCGGTTAGGGAGGTGTCTTTCATGATCAGTCTGCGCCAAAGCCCGACAACGCGCCCAGCGACGGCGTCGGCTATACGATCAGCCGCGCCATCTGCTCGGACTAGGTGGCGTTGGGCTTATGTGTTGAGCATCGCCGTCGGGGTGCTGGCCCTGCTGGCGTCGGTGGCCGGGCTTCTTATTGATGGCGTATACGGCGAACCCGGGTCGACGGCGGAGATGCTCCGCGGCTATGACCTGGTAACACTCGTGTTTGTTGTGCCTGCGCTTGTGCTTTCGCAGGTGCAGGCCCGCCGTGGCTCGGACCGCGCCCAGCTGATTTGGGTCGGAATGCTGGCCTACCTGGTCTACACCTACGCGTACTACCTGCTCGGCACGCCGTTCAACGACCTCTTCCTGCTGCACGCCGCCGTGTTCAGCAGTTCCGTCTTCGCGCTCGTGCTGACCGTTTGTGCGCTCGACGTACCAGGCATCGCTGCGCGGTTCTCCCCACGGACTCCTCGACGCATCGTCGGCGCGGTACTCGCTCTGCTTGCAGTAGCGCTGGGGGGCATCTGGATCTACGCGTCCGTCCAGTTCATCACCACCGGAGAGCTGCCGGTGGGAAGTGCACTGGTTGAAACGGATGTGGTGGCGCAGCTCGGGCTGGCACTCGACCTTACGCTACTGGTGCCGGCCTACACCGTGGCCGCCGTGCTGCTGTGGCGTCGCGTTGCCACTGGGTACGTCCTGGCCGCTGTCCTTCTCATCGCTGGAACCCTGCACCAAGTGAGCTACATGGTGGCCCTTGTGTTCCAGTCGAGGGCAGTCGTGCCGGGCGCAGTGGCGTTCGACCCCTTCGAACCCGTGATCGCTGCGTGCTACCTGACGGCGACGGTTGCCCTGCTAGTTGCTGCTGGTTCGCGGGATCTGCGCGGCGCCGCGGTCCGGTCCGCTGATGAAAAGGGCACACCGAACAGGCGGCAATGCCATGACCGAGATCCGAGGAACGACCTACTTTGAACGGCCCATGGAAGTCGTCTTTGATTTCCTCGCCGCCGCAACGAACCGAAGTACAGCGCCTGCCACGAGGACCTCAACCGCAGCAAGGATGCCCCAGCCCGCTCTTCTCCGTCGGTCTGCGCTTCGAATCGTCCGTGCCGGAGCCGTCAGTTCGCCATCTGATCCAGGCATCCGTCTTCGTCTCCTCAACAAGCCCGCTGAGTCGGCCGCAATGAACACCGAGAGTTGTCAACCCGGGCGCGTCGTCACACCGCCCACCGCGGTGAATCCCTCGACCAGCGCAAACGTCTTCCGAAACGGCCGAGCCAACGTCGCAGACGCTGAGTCAGTTGCGTCCAGTCTTTGTCCCATGCCATCACCTCAAGATCAAACCCAACCGGATACCGATGAGCGTCGCAATGCCCAAAAGACCCTAGAGAGCAGGCCAGGAGCCAGTCCTTATGGTGGACCTGCCCCTCTAGAGTCTGCATTTGGAGGTGATCGCGATGTTCACTATTCGCAATCTCGGTGGGGTGGCGCTGTTCCTTTTCGGTACGACGTACCTGTGGTTGACGCCCATGTTCGTCAAGCCGGGCCCTTCGACCAGGGGTGTTTTGTGGTCCATCACCCAGGTGGGCTCGCTGCTCACACTGCTGGGTTTCACTGTTGCGACCTGGGGATTGTTCAGGAGGGCGTCGTGGTGGGACGAGGCCGCCATCGGCTCTGCGATCCTCGGATTGGTGGTGCTCGTCCCGTACTGGATTGCGGCACACAACAGTGGCGAAACGACACCGTGGTGGAACGTGTTGGTCCACGCCGTCGGCGCCGCCGGTGTGCTGATCTTGCTCACTGTGCCTGCGCTGGCTAACTGGGTCAACGGGCATGTGATGGCGGGTAAATGAGTAATCGAGACCCGGGCACTGACGCGTTTGAAACCCGCCCGTTCCTCAAAGTGCGCCGGGCCTAAATCCACGTGCTCGAGGCCGGCCGGCGCAAGAACATCATCCACGGCCTGATCGAGCGATCTGACTGAGCCTCGGCGGCGCCTTCGGCAAGCCGATGCCGCCGGCCACTACCTGTCGTTCACCGCCTACTTGATGTCCGCCGTCGCCCGCGCCGTGGGCGACGGACCGGATCTTGCACGCCTACCGGCGACGCAACCAGCTGATCATGTTCTGTGACGTCGAAGTGAACACTCAGATCGAAGTCGAGGTCCCGGTCAAAAATCGTCCAGTCACTCATCGTGCGGGCGGCGGACGGCAAGAGCGTCGAAGGGATCTCCGACGAGATCCGGCAGGCACGCAGCGGCGATCCGTCCACGGAGCGCCGTTACCGCGGCACGATCGCCGCAGTCAGCCTGCCTCGCCGGTGCGGTCGCTCGCTTGGCGGGCGGCGATGCCGAACCAGTTCTGGTCCAAGCGCTTCGGTGGCACCATCGGCCTGAGCTCCATCGGCATGTTCTTGGCCGGCAGCGGATGGGGCATCCCGATCGCACCGCCAACGCTGATGATCACCATCGGCGGCATCACCACCAAACCTCGATATCTGGACGGCAGCCCGGAGCCTCGGAACTGCTCGATCTCACCATCTCGGTCGATCACGACATCGTTGACGGCGCCCCTGCTGCCCGATTCGCCCGACGACTCGCCGAACTCGTAGAGCAGGCAGACGGCCTCTAGGCGGGCGGAGGGACGCTCAAGATCGCTGGTCAGCCAAGGACCGCGCGAGCTGGCGCCGCCATTCCCGGGCGCGGTCGAGTTCTCCCTCCAACAGCGGACCTTCAACATCGTCCACATAAAAGCTCTCAGCGCGCCACCGAGCCATACCCTGGCGGTGGGCAACCTTCGCCGCCCCCTTCGCGGCTGATCCCGGCAGGTGACGCATGGTGTCGATCTTGGTGTCGAAGGTCGCGATCTTCTCGGCGTGGTGTCCAGATGGCAGACCCGCAAGCCACTCCCGCAAACCGAACTCCGATTCGCCCTCGGTTGCGCCCTTGCTGACCGCATCAGAGCGCGTGGTCGTCCGGCTCATCGAAAAGGCGTGCGTCGGCCCGCCGGCGACAATCAAATCCACTCTGAACCAAAATCACGGGGCGCCTGGCTGACTTCTGCTGTCTAGACGTCAACCGACTCGCCGAGGCCTGCAGCGATCGCTTCGGCAACCTGTCTGGTGTTGCCGAACATCGATTCATAAACAACCAGCGCCTTCATGATGTGCTTCCTTCCAGTTGGTTTCCAGTGAAGTCCGATGCAACTCGTGACCGTGCAACCGCCATCCGGACAAGGAGGCCGCCGGCGACCAGAGTCAGCACGGCGAAACTCATCATCTTGGCGATGATCTCGCCAACCGTCATGGGCACGCCCGACACCAACTGCGAAACTCCCTGTGCCATCAGCAGGATGCCGATGCACACGTTGATCACGAGCATGACGAAGGCCAGCAGCCGCCCTGAGGCCTGTCGTCTCAGCAGGCCTATGGCTGCGATGATCGCGACGGGCACCACCAACCCCAGGTCAAGGGCTTCGGTCGCTGCACTGGTGTACGGGCCCACGGCCTCGGCGATGTCACCGCTGATCGCTGTCGCGAGCATTCCCGGCAGCCATGCAACGACCAACGCCGCCGCAACCGCCAACAGGTAAGTCACCAATGCCAACCGTCCGGGCCGATCGGGCAGGGCCGCGGCAATCCCTGCCACGGCCATCCGGCTGGCTACGAACACCAGGCTGAAGCTTGCCAGAGCGGCTGCAGCCACGTACATGGGAAAGAGCCGGTTCTGCGCGGTGCCGAACACCATTGACGCGTAGAAATAGGTGAAGAAGCCAAGGACGCCAATTAGCGCCGCCGGAGCGACCCTGCCACCTTTGCGGTACCACACGACCGCGACAAGCAGCAGCGGAACCTCAGCCAGGATGATCGCCAAATCCTGCCCGCGGTTACCCGAGCCCTGCAGCCAGGCATCCGCGGCGTACAGCCCCTCGCCATAGAGCACTACCTCAGCACCTCGATAGGTGCGAACGACCTGCCGGCCGAGGCCGCCCTCGGCGAGCAGCCCAATCACCGAGCTTACGAGAGCGAGGGCGGCGAGGATCGTTGCCGGAATAGTCACAGGCGCCCGCCCAAGGCCAGTCATGCCGATCGGCGTGCCAGTGATGTGTGATTCTCTCGCGGCGTCACCACGCTGACACTTTAAGCACACCACCTGCTCGATTTCCGTCCGCGTGATCGGCTTCGTCGAATCGCATCCGCTGGCGACCAGACAGCCTTCACGAGGAGCGTACGGCGGTGCCCAGCCCTGTGGGGACACGTCATCGCCGACTTGCAGCGGCCGCAGCGCCAGTAGGCCTCTATTCGGGATTCAGCGCCAGCAGGGACTCGGCAGCAGCAAACCGCAGCAACACACTCGTGAAATGGCGGTTCTGGATGTGCCTCTTCGCGGCTGGCTGGCACGAATGACGCTCAACGATGCCCGCTCCGCCACCGCAATGCAGCCGTTGCGCCCGCGGTGTACTCAGCGACCAAGCGCTCGATCGTCTCAGTGTTCAGCCGTTTGGTAGCCCGACGTTCTCGTCGGGTGTCGGAGCGCCGGGATGGTTGCTCTCCAGGGCCATCCATCGTATGACTAAGCAGGGCGGGTTCAATTGGAATTCCCTTTGGCCGACCAGAAAAGGCCTCGTCACCTTCCGATGTTGGGCTACCGAACCTCCCACTCCGAATGGGCAACTTTCGGCGGATCTGGACGGCAGTCAGAGCGGCAGCATCGGGTACTCCTCGACTAAGAACCACGAGCCGTCATCGCGCGCGATTTCGTTTCGCCAAATCGTGACGTCGGCCTTCGAGGCGTCCCAGGTGAACCGAAGTCGGACAGGCGCGGCGGGCAGTGACTCGAAGACAAGCCGGTCCTGGTCGATATATCCCCGGTAAACGTCCGCGTTGCCGTAATTGTCCGCCATCGACGCACGGTACTCGCCATAGGTCGGAGCCCACCCGGAAACCCAGTGAAGCTGCCACTTCAAGACGAATGTGCCATCCAGGAGAAACTGGTCTTGCTCAAAATCGCCGACCCACCAGCGCTGGTCTTGGATCGGGGTGAATGTGGCACGCCCAATGCCCTTCATCTTCGGTGTGCCGGGCCCCATGCCGCCCTCGTGGATCCAGCCCTCCCACCGACTGTCGCGGTAGAACCGTCGCAGCGCCACCATCTCTTGCCCGACCTCGATCGGCCTGGGGACCGACTCGGCGTTGTCGAGGCTCATCAGTGACTCCTTTGCATCTTGGTCGGATAGATTCCCGCGTCCGTTACGTCACTTTCCGGCCATCACGTGACCGTTCACCCAACTCTTCAGCGGTGGGATGAGGAGTAGCACAAAGACTCCCGCCACCCCGATGACATGAATGAGTACGGTGAACCAGGGAGTAACTTCGCCACTGTTGTGGGCCGCAATCCAAAACGGTATCAAGGCGACTAACCCCAGGACGGCTGACGCTATCGCGACGGTATCCCACCACTCAGCTTTCTTGAACAAGCCCCACGTGGCGATTGTGAAACCGATAAGCGTCAGAAAAGCCAGCACGTTGGTGATGGACCACAGGGCCCCTCTGGTTGATATCCCCTCACTCGCAAACATCGGAGTGATCCACAGGTAGGTCGTCCCGAACAAGAACAAGGCCACTCCACCGATATTGCGAATCGTAAACATGGTGTCACTTCCCATCTTGGCAACGAAACCTCAATGAACGTCGCTTCGTCGCGGTGAAACCGGCGTGGAAGAACCGGCGCCGGTAGGTGGTGCGACCTGTTCGCGCCGGAGGATCCACACTGCCCAAGCGATCACGACCAAGCTGGTGACCGTCCCTGCCACGGCACCAGTCGCCTCCGTCGCCGAGGTGAGGTTGAATGCTGTGTGCCAGGCGGCGACGAGCAGTACGCTGCGGTGGCCCTCCCGGTATAGCCACGTCAACACAACCGAGCCAGCGGCTAGTCCTACCGCCCACCCGACCGCGAGCGGCCCCATGCCGCGGAAGCCAGCGACCATCCAGAAGAACGGCAGGTGCCAGCCGCCCCACGCCACCGCCACGACCAGCGCGGTCCATCTGAACGAATGGTCGCGCAGCAACCGGTCCGCCGCGAAGCCGCGCCAGCCAGTCTCCTCGCCGAGACCGTTGGCCAGCAGCGCCACTGCGACGACGCCGAGAGGGGTGATCGCTCCGATGCCGCTGTAGCGAGTGAAGCTGTCCAGCGATGGCAAGTCGCCGCCTGTCATGAGCGGGACGATGACACCAACCAGAGCCAGGCTGAGGGTGCCCGCTACCAGCGCCCACCAGCGCCACCCGATTCGCCATCGGGTGACCCTGGTCCACAGGTCACGTAGTCCGCGGCGACCGTCAACCATGGCGGTCACCACGATTGCCGCCAACGCCGGTCCAACCAGCGCCGGCAGATGCGTAGGCCAGCCGCTCCCCATGCGGACCACGTCCCCGCGCACCGCAAGC
>JAJTCL010000129.1 GCA_021323255.1 Propionibacteriaceae bacterium
TCATGCGCTCGCTGAACCCCTTCACTGGTGAGTTCTACCGCGAGGCGCTTCAGGTCAGCCGGATGACTCGCGAGATGTTCTGCCTGATGGAAGGCCGGCACGTCCACCCCTCGACGCTCTACCCCGGCGGCGTCGGTACGGTCGCCACCATCCAGCTGATGACTGACTACCTAACGCGGCTGATGCGCTATGTGGAGTTCATGAAGAAGGTCGTGCCGATGCACGATGACCTCTTCGACTTCTTCTACGAGGCTCTGCCCGGCTACGAGGAAGTCGGCAACCGGCGAATCCTGCTCGGCTGCTGGGGCTCGTTCCAGGACCCCGAGTACTGCAACTTCGACTACAAGGACATGACCGAGTGGGGTCGCAAGATGTATGTGACCCCTGGCGTGGTCGTCGACGGCAGGCTCGTCACCACCGACCTCGTGGAGATCAACCTGGGTATCCGGATCCTGCTCGGCTCCTCCTATTACGACGACTGGGAATCCCAGGAGATGTTCGTCAGGAACGACCCGCTCGGCAGCCCGGTCGACCGGCGGCATCCCTGGAACCAGCACACCAACCCGAAGCCGCAGAAGCGCGACCTTGACGATAAGTACAGCTGGGTAATGTCGCCGCGCTGGTTCGACGGCAAGGACTACCTCGCCCTAGACACCGGCGGCGGTCCGCTGGCCCGGCTATGGTCCACCGCGCTAGCCGGCCTGCTCGACATTGGCTACGTGAAGTCCACCGGCAACAGCGTGCAGATCCACCTGCCCAAGACAGCCCTGAAAGGTCCCGTCGACTTGGAGTGGAAGGTTCCTCAGTGGAGCAACACTCTCGAGCGGAACCGGGCACGGACCTACTTCCAGGCCTACTCCGCTGCCTGCGCGCTGCATTTCGTCGAGAAGGCCCTGGAGGAGATCCGCGCCGGACGGACAAAGACGTGGGAGAAGTTCACGGTGCCCGACGAAGGCATCGGCGTCGGGTTCACGGAGGCGGTACGAGGGGTCCTCAGCCACCACATGGTTATCCGGGACGGCAAGATCGCGAACTACCATCCGTACCCGCCCACGCCGTGGAACGCGAGCCCCCGCGACTCCTACGGCACTCCAGGCCCGTACGAGGATGCGGTGCAAAATCAGCCGATCTTCGAGGAGAACGACCTGGAGCACTTCAAAGGCATCGACATTATGCGTACGGTGCGCAGTTTCGACCCGTGCCTGCCGTGCGGTGTGCATATGTACCTGGGTGGGGGCAAGAAGCTGGAGCGGCTGCACTCCCCCACGGAGTACGTCGGCGAGTAGTGGCGCCGCGATGAGCTCACCCGAGGCCGCAACCGGGGCCGACGACTTTCGTGCCGTCGGGGAGCGGATCAATGCGCTACTGGACGCGAGTGCCTCGGGCGGAGCTGTGGCGCGGGAGCGGGCCGAAGAGCTGGTCCGGCTGGTCGCGGATCTCTACGGGAGCGGGCTTGAGCGGCTGCTCAGCATCCTGTACGAAGTCGGCCGCCTCGATGATGAGGCGCTTGCCGCCCTGGCCGCGGATGATCTCGTCTCGAGTCTGCTGCTTGTCCACGACCTGCATCCCTACGACGTCACCACCAGGGTGGAGCAGGCCTTGGACAACGTACGGCCTTACCTCGGCTCGCACGGCGGCGATGTTGAACTGCTGTCAGTCAGCGAGGACGTTGTCCGGCTCCGGCTGCTCGGCAGCTGCGACGGATGCCCGTCCTCCTCGGTCACCCTGAAGCTCGCCGTGGAGGGAGCTATCGAGGCGGCGGCCCCGGAGATCGTGCGGATCGATGTCGATACGGGGGGCGAGCAGACTCCCACTGCCTCGGGTCCGGTGATCGCGGTTGACGCGCTGTGGTCACACGTTGATCATGCACCGCCCCAGGGACACGCGCCTGCAGTCGATCTCGGGCATGGCTCGACGTGGCAGGCCATCGCCGGGCTGACCGACCTGCCCGACGGCGAAGTCGCCGGCTTCCTAGCAGGCCAGGCTCCTCTCATCGGCTGCCGCGTCGGATCGGACTTCTATGCCTTTCTCGACCGCTGCGGCCGCTGCTCGGCCGGGCTGGCCGGGGCAACGCTAGGTCGGCTACTGGGCGGGGCGGCGGGTGATGCGGCGTTGCGGTGCCCGACCTGTGGCGCCCACTTCGCGGTCCGCCGGGCCGGGGCGTGCCTGGATCAACCGGAGCTACACCTGGATCCGCTGCCGCTGCTCGTCAGCCAGGGCGTAGCAACCGTGGCAGTGCCGAGCGAGGCGGCCGCATGACCAGCTCCCCACTGGCGGGATCGCCCCTTCGTAATCTTCGGCGGCTCGTGGCCGATCGGCCGGCCCCTGTGGTAGGCGAGCGGTGTGAGATGTGCGCCGAACCGATTGGCGACGATCATCCGCACGTGGTCAACCTCGAGAGCCGGGCGCTGATGTGCACTTGCCGGGCCTGCTACCTGCTGTTTACCGACGAGGCTGCCGAGTTGCGCTACCGAGCCGTACCGGACCGCTATCTCTCGTTTCCCGACGTCATCCTGGACTCCCGGTCGTACGACGAGCTGGAGATCCCGGTCGGCCTCGCATTCTTGTTCTCCAGCTCTGTGCTCAACCGGACAGTCGCCTTCTATCCAGGGCCGGCGGGCGCTACCGAATCGGAGCTGCCGCTCGCCGCGTGGGAGCGGATCCTTGAAGCAAACCCTGAGCTGCGGGTACTGCGGCCGGATGTCGAGGCGCTGCTCCTCCGCGCCGGTCCTCGCGGAGACAGTTTCTCGTGCCATCTTGTGCCCATCGACGCGTGCTACGCCCTGGTCGGTCGACTGCGACAAGTGTGGCGAGGCTTCGATGGCGGCACCGAGGCTCACCAGGCGATGGACGATTTCTTCGCCGACGTGGCGGCGAGAAGCCGGCCAGCATCATGACCGCCCTGACCTTCAGCGTGCTCGACATTGTGGCCGAGCCCTACACCGTTGCACCCCAGCTCACCGCGCGGCTCCAGGTGACCGAGACCACCGGAGCGAGGGTCCATGCCATCGTGCTGCGCTGCCAGCTGCGGATCGAGCCGCAACGGCGATCGTACACCGAGGCGGAGGAAGTCGGCCTGCTCGCGCTGTTCGGTGAGCGATCGCGCTGGCGGGACACGTTGCGTCCGTTCCTGTGGATGCAGTGCACCGCGATGGTGCAAGGTTTCCGCAACCAGACCCAGCTCGATCTGGCACTGCCATGCACCTATGACTTCGAGGTGACCGGTTCGAAGTACCTCCATGCGCTCCGCGAGGGGACGATCCCGCTGGCGTTGCTGTTTTCCGGAACGATCTTTACTCGGGGCGCGAATGGTTTTGGTGTCGAGCAGGTGGCCTGGGATTGCGAGGCGTCGTACGCGCTGCCGGTGAGTGTGTGGCAGCAGATGATCGAGCTCAACTATCCGCACACAGGCTGGCTGCGGATGGACCGGGACGTGATCGAGGCTGTCGCGCGATATCGCGCCGAGCGCGGCTTGACCAGCTGGGATGCCACCATCGAGTCGTTGCTGGCCGCGGTGGGCCAGCGCGTGCCATGAGCCTCGACCGGGCGCGTACGGTCGCCGACGCGGTGCTCTACGAGGGCTACCTGCTCTATCCATACCGGGCGACCTCGCGCAAGAACCAGGCGCGGTGGCAGTTCGGCGTACTCGGACCGCCCGGCGCGGCGGAGCAGGGCGTGGGTGAAGAGCCAGGCATGTCCGTCCAGTGCCTGCTGGACCTGGAACGCGGGACCCAGAATGCCCGTGCGGCGCCGACCGTGACCGTCTACTTGCGCTTCCTTCAGCTGCAGCGCCGAATCGTGGAAGCGCTGGATACGCACGAACCGTCCGGCTTCATCCCGGTGGACCAGTTAGTCGTAGAAGATGATCTGATCTTCAGCTGGGACGAGGCCGTCGAGCAGGAGCAGAGTTGGCCGGCCTTGTCCTTGGCGGAGTTGGCCGAGGGCGTCGTGCGTCGGGTCGAGGTCGCCGGCGGTGAGAAGATCGAGCCGCTAGCCGCTGCCGACGGCTCTGTGCCGGGACGCATCGTTCGCCGCCGCTGGCCGTTGAGCGCCGAACTCAGAGCGACGACCACCGAGGCCGACGGCTATCTCCGTCTCACGATCTCTGTAGAGAACACGGCCGCCCCACGTCCCGCCAATCCCGACGACGCCGTCCGTACCTCGCTGATCGGCGCCCACCTGCTGATCGAGTCCTCGAATGCGCAATTCGTATCCCTACTCGAGCCGCCTGCCGGAGCCGCAGACGCGGCTGCTGGCTGCCGGCAGCATCGCTGCTGGCCGGTGCTGGCCGGGCCGCCAGGAAGCAGGGATATCGTGCTCGGCTCGCCGATCATTCTTTATGACTATCCGGAGGTAGCCCCGGAAAGTGCGGGTGCGCTCTTCGACTCCACCGAGATCGACGAGATCCTCACCCTCCGCGTCATGACGATGACGGACGACGAAAAGGCCGAGGCTCGCGCGACCGATCCACGTGCCCGCGAGATTATCGACCGCTGCGACCTGATGACACCGGAGGCGTTGCAGCAGCTGCACGGGATCCTGCGTCAACCGCGAAGGGAAGCCGTGGAGCCTACCCCGTGGTGGGACCCGGCCTCCGACGCGTCCGTACATCCCGAACTCGACTCGGTGCTGATCGAGGGCGTCCCGGTCAGCAAGGGCAGCCGAGTCCGGATCCACCCGTCCCGCCGCGCCGACGCCCAAGACCTCTTCTTCGCAGATCAGGACGCCCGGGTGACGGCCGTGGTGTCCGACGTCGACGGTCAGGTGCACGTGGCAGTCGTGCTCGTCGACGATCCCGCCGCCGACCTGCACGACTGGTACGGCCGGTATCTCTACTTCGCTCCGGAGGAGCTGAGGCCGCTGGCGGACCATGTTCTGCAGGACCACAGAAAGGAGGGCAAATCGTGAAGAAGGTTGGCTGGGTGGCCACCGTATTGATCATCCTGGCGATTGTTGGGGCCGCGGTGATTGGTGTCCGTTCGATTCCTGACGCGCGTAGGTACGCCGAGATTCGCCGGATGTGAATGGCGCAAACCCGAGTAGCACTACCAGGGAGGAGGAGACATGAGCGACGTACCAGGTGAGCACCTGAGCGAGGAGCCACAATCCGAGCGAGGCCCAATGGGCTCGCGTGACACCGGCTCCAATGAGCCGGGGGCAGGTCCCGCAGACCGTCCGGAGGGCGAGGTCGAAGGGAGCTCGGAGTCGGTCGACTCCCAGGGGTCGGCGACGGGTGACGTGCACCTGCCCACCGGTGACCAGGGCGGCTAATTGCAGGTAGCAGACCAGAGGAAAGGAGGATCACCGATGAGCACCGAGTCCTTTAGCGGCGGTAGCGACCCCGATACCGAGGACCGCACACTGCCGCCGTACGAGGGTCGCCGGGAAACCGCCGACGTAGATGATCAGAGCAAGAGCGAGAAGGAGGGTGCCAAAACAGCGGGCGCCACTGGGCCTGTTCGCGACGAGGAGATGAAAGCCCCGGATCCGGCGGACACCGCACGAGGTCGGCAGGCCTCACCTGCCGACGAGCAGCCCGCGGAGAAGATGCCGGAGAGCGAGACCAGCGATCCCGGTGTGGGGCCGGCTCATTTTTCCGGCACTCAGCGGGGCGAGGATCTGAGCGAACCCGGGTGAGCGAGCAGGTATTGGTCGCCGGGATCGGCAATATCTTCCTAGGCGACGACGGTTTCGGCTCCGAGGTCGTCCGGCACCTGCAGGCAGCGGACCAGCCGCTGCCGACCGACGTACGCCTAGTCGACTATGGGATCCGGGGCGTGCATCTGTGTTATGACCTGCTCGACGGTTACGCGGCGCTTATTCTCATTGATGCGCTGCCGGCCAATGCCCGTCCGGGTGATGGTCATCCGGGTGAGGTCACGGTGCTGGCGGTAGGTGCGGAGGACCTCGCGTCGCGTGATGCCGGTTACGACCCGCATGGGATGAACCCAGTCGCCGTACTGGCTGGCCTGCCAGCCCTCGGTGGAACGCTTCCGCCGACGTACGTGGTTGGGGCTCAGCCGATGGAGCTCGGCGAAGGAATTGGGCTGTCCGAGCCGTTGCGTCGCGCAGTGCCGGTCGCCGCTGCGGCCGTACGAGAACTGCTGGCCGAGCGACCATGGGCGGCTCGAAGCGCTGATCATCAAGCGGCGGCGAGCGGGAAGGGATAGCTGCATCATGTGTCTTGGCATCCCCGGTCAGGTGGTCGAAGTCCTGGCCGACTATGACGATCAGCTTGCCCTCGTTGACGTGCAAGGTGCCCAGCGCCGGATCAATCTCGGGCTGCTGGAGCCAGATCAGGGGTCGCTGAACCCGGGCGACTGGGTCTTGATCCACATGGGGTTCGCTCTGGAACGCATCGACGAGGCGGAAGCCAAGGAGGCACTGGCCGGCCTCGAACTGATGGGTAGGCCCGCGCCGTGACCGTTCCCGGGCCCGCGCTCTTCGCCCGTTACGCCTTCCCGCCCAACTCTCATGGCTACTGCGGACCGAACGATTCAGCCGCTTTCTTCGAGTACGGTGTCGCCGGAGCTGACGATCGCGGGCTGCGGGCGTTGTCGCAGCAGTTTGCCGGTGCCTGGCCCTACCTGGAGTTGATCGCCTCGGCCACCGGTGTCGAGGACCCGCTTGACCCGCGCGTCGTCGAGGCCTACTGGGTGGGCAGTCCTCGGCTCGATCAGGTCTCCACGCGCGCCGTGGGCAACTCGATGGAAGAGCGGTTCCGCCGCATTACCGGCGGCAAGTTCGCCACCCTCACCACCAGCGTGCTTGCCGGGGGCGTGCCCCATCACAGTTTCGCGGTGTTCTGCATCTACCCCTGGACCGGCCTGTTGAGCGACGGCCGCAAGGCCAAGCATGCGCTGACAGTGCTCGATCGGTGCCGGATCCGCTGGGGCCAGGTACGTGCCGTAACCGGCGATCAGGTCGTCGTCGAATCCCGCTCGCTCACCTGGGACGGTCGCGTGCTCGGCATTGGAGAACCAGAAGCCGAGACTGTGGTGCGCTCCATCGACGGCGTCGGCATGATCGGCGATCTGCAAGCCGGTGACTGGGTCTCGTTGCACTGGGAATGGATCTGCGACCGGCTCACCCCTCGGCAGGTCGGCTACCTCCGCGACTTCACGCACCGCCATCTCCACATTGTGAACGACGGCAACCTACAGGCCGGTCCGGCAGCTCTGCTAGGCAGCTAGTCGCTTGCTGTCCCGGCGTCGGCAAGCGGCCAGCACCGCTCCAGGGACCAGCTCACCTCTGCCCCGCGTCGGTGCGCCGGCGGGTCAGGCGTACGAAGGAGCAGCTCACCGTCGGAGGTTCGCAGGACGTAGTCGGTGTAGGAACCTCGGAACCAGACGTCGACGACTACGCCCGTCCGATCGCCGCCCAACCGGACCCAGTCGGGCCGGATCAACACTGACTGGCTCCGCGTAGAGCTGCTGCGGAGAGCCGTTCTGGATCACCCGGCCGCCGATCAGCAGCGCGACTCGGTCGGCCAACCCGAGAGCCTCGGCCGCGTCGTGGGTGGCGTAGATGGCTGCCGTGCCGGACTCGCGCCGGCGGGCGGCCAGCTCAGCAAAGAAGACGTCACGTACTTGGGCGTCGAGATGGGCTGTCGGCTCGTCGAAGAGGTAGAGCGCTGCCTCGCGGGCCATTGCCCGGGCCAAGCCCACCCGCTGCTGCTCACCGCCCGACAGCTGGGCCGGTTTCCGGTCCGCGAGCGGTCCGATACCGAGTCGCTCCAGGATGCCCCTCGCCTGATCCCGCGCCGGCCCCGGGCGTACGCCCCTTCGCCGCAGCGGATAGGTGACGGTGTCGATCGCCGTAAGGTGTGGCCAGAGTCCGTAGTCCTGGAAAACGAAGGCGATGTCCCGGCGTTCTGGCGGCTCAGTGTGACCCGGCGCTGCAACGTTGCGGCCAGCGAGCAGGACTTCTCCGCTGTTGATCGGCAGGAAG
>JAJTCL010000130.1 GCA_021323255.1 Propionibacteriaceae bacterium
AAGCTGGCGGCCGATCGGGGTAGTTTCGCTCGCCGCTAGTGCGCTCTTCGTCGTCTTCCTGATCCTGCCTTGGGGCAACACCTCATTTCTGATGGCGATCGTCACTTTGTTCGGCTGGATGGCGGCGCTTGCCGCACGCCTCACGACTCATCATTCGTAAAGACTTGGGCATGCCCTGATCAGGTCTTCCCGATAGCTGGGCCCCCTTGACTTCTGATCAAATATCGAGTTAGATCGATTTAAATACAGCTTAGATCGATCTAAAACCTGCTAGCGGTGGTTTCTTATGGCACGCGTGACACTCATAGACGTGGCACAGCACTGCGGTGTCTCTCGGGCCACAGTGAGCTTGGTGCTGAACGACAGCCCGTTAGTGGCCACAAAGACGCGTGACAGGGTCCGCCAGGCCATGGTCGAGCTGGGGTACGTCTACAACCGCGCTGCTGCATCGCTACGCACCCAGCACAGCGACGCAATAGGCGTGGTGCTGACCAACATCACCAACCCGTACTTCGCTGAGTTTGCCGCCGGCCTCCAGGACGCCCTGACCAGCAGCGGAACCGTGCCGCTGCTAGCCGTCAGCGGTGAAGATCGCGCTCTGCAGCATCGGCTGGTCAAGTCGTTGGTCGAGCGCAATGTGGACGGAATTGTGCTGGTACCTGCTCATGGCACTCAGCCTGGAGATCTCCCGGATCTCGTGGGCACGCCGCTGGTGCTGCTGGCTCGGCGCCTGAATGGCCTGGATGTCGATTACGTGGGTGCACAAAACCGCGACGGTGGGTACGCGGCCGCCGAGCATCTCTACAGTCATGGCTGCCGTCGAATCGCTTTCGTTGGCGGCTTCACTGACTCTTCGGCTCGCCAGGAGCGCGCCGGCGGCGTCGCAGAATTCCTGAACGACCACGGCCTGACCCTCAACGCCAACCACTCCGTGGTGTGTGAGCCGGCACGACCGCAGGCCCGGGAGGCGGCGATGCGGCTGCTCACCGCCGATCCAGACGCCGACGAGCCCAAGGTCGATGGGAGCGATGTCGATGGAATTGTGTGCTTCAGCGACGTGGTCGCCTTCGGTGTTCTCGACGCTATCGCCGACTTGGGCCGCACTGTCGGATCGGATGTTCGGGTAATCGGGTTCGATGACGTCCATGACGCGGGGCTCGCGCCGGCCAGCTTGTGCTCGAACGAGCAGCGGGATCGACCGAGCGCACGGTGAGTGAGGAGTTCCCCACCAAGTTGGAGCCGCGGGAGACCTGCGGCTGCCCCCGTCCCCGACTGCTCGCCTGAACGCAACCTTCGAAGGATCCACGTAGCTATGCGAACGGTACCCGTGCTGACCGGCAGTGAAGCCGCCCAGCTGATCGCCGACTCCGCGGTCATCACCATCTCTTCTTCATCTGGGCTTGGCTGTCCCGACGCCGTCCTTGAGGCGATCGGGCAGCGTTACGAAGAAACCGGTTCTCCGGCAAACCTGACGACCTTGCATCCGATCGCTGCCGGTGACATGTACGGCATCAAGGGGATTGACCACCTGTGTCGGCCCGGGCAACTGCGCCGCGTGCTCGCCGGCTCCTACCCCTCGGGCAGCTCCAAACTCGACCCGCCGCTGATCCGCCAACTGATCCACAATGATCAAATCGAGGCCCTCAACATCCCATCCGGAGTGCTGTTCCAGATGCACCGAGCCGCCTCCACCGGGCAGCCGGGTGTGTTGACGGAAGTCGGGCTGGGCACCTACGCCGACCCGCGGCATGAAGGCGCCAAAATGAACGCAATCACCGACGACTTCGTGCAGCTGATGCAGGTCGACGGCGACGACTACCTGTTCTATCCAGCGGTGCACATAGACGTTGCGATCGTCCGAGCCACTACAGCCGACCCCCACGGCAACCTCTCCTATGAGCAGGAGTGCAGCACTCTTGGGGCACTCGACCAGGCCTACGCCGCCCACAACAAAGGCGGCATTGTGATCGCCCAGGTCAAAAGGCTGTCAGATACCCAGCTGCCCACTCAGGCCGTCCACATCCCCGGAATTCTCATCGACGCCGTCGTGGTCGACCCCCATCAGATGCAGACCACCCAGACCTTCTACGACCCGGCGCTATCCGGGGAAGTACACCGCGGCCTCGACGACATCGAGCCGGTCGACTTCGGTCTGGAGAAGGTGATCGCTCGCCGCGCCGCGGCGGAGTTGCAGGTCGACGCCATCGTCAATCTAGGCTTTGGGATCTCTGCCGCCATTCCCCGGGTGCTGCTCGAGGAGGGACATGCCGACGACGTCACGTGGGTCATCGAGCAGGGTGCGGTCGGTGGCTTCCCGGCGACCGGGTTCGCGTTCGGATGCGCACTGAACCCAGAGGCGCTCTTGCAAAGCATCGATCAATTCACGCTGCTGCAAGGCGGCGGCTTCGACGTGGCCATGCTGTCGTTCCTGGAGGTATCGGGCGCGGGCGATGTCAACGCCTCTTCGCTGCCGGCCCGGCCGCATGTCACAGCAGGCGTGGGCGGCTTCAACGACATCATCACCTGCGCACCCAAGATCGTCTTTTCTGGCTACTTCACTGCTGGCAAGAAGGACATCCACATCGCAGACAACCAGCTCAAGATCATCTCCGACGGCACGATTGCGAAGTTCGTCCCTGCGGTTGCGCAGATCTCTTTCTCCGGCGACATGGGCCGCGAGCGCCGCCAAGAAGTCCTCTATGTCACTGAACGCTGCGTGATCGAGCTGACCCCGGGCGGGCTGACAGTGATAGAAATCGCCCCTGGAGTCGATCTTGAGAAGGATGTGCTCGGCAAGGCCGATGTACCGCTGCTGGTCAGCCCCAACCTGCAGTTGATGTCCGCCGCACTATTCCGCCCGGAACCGATGGGACTGATCTTGTCCCGCAAGCCGTCCCGAATCGCCCACCAGCTCGCCCCCCACCGATAAGGAACCGTCTCTCATGCCTGCCACCCACTACGACTACGTGATCGTCGGCGCCGGCGCCGCCGGCTGCGCCGTAGCCAACCGGCTGTCCGCCGATCCCAGCAGCACCGTGCTGTTGCTGGAAGCCGGCGGCAGGGACTGGTCGCCCCTGGTCCACATGCCCGTTGGATTCACCAAGCTCAGCGGCCCTCGCTACAACTGGGAGTTTTCCACTGTTCCGCAGCCGGAGCTGAACAACCGCGAGATGTGGTACCCACAGGGCCGCACCCTGGGAGGCAGCACCTCGATCAACGCGATGATCTACATCCGCGGGCAGAAAGAGGATTACCAGGCTTGGGCGGAGCTCGGCAACAAACATTGGGGTTATGAGGAGGTACTGCCGTTCTTCCGGCGAGCCGAGGCCAACGAGCGCCTCAACGACCGCTACCACAGCAGTGTCGGCGCGGTGAACGTCACCGAGCAGGTGCAGCACAATCCGTTGAGCAAGGCCTTTGTCCGTGCCGCGCAGGAGCTCGGCGTACCTTTCATCGCCGACTTCAATGGCGCGGTGCAGGAGGGCGTCAGCTGGTACGACGTCACCCAGAAGAATGCCCGCCGTGAGAGCACCGCAACTGCCTACCTGAAGCCGATCCGGAAACGGCGAAATCTGACAGTCCAGACCCACGCGTTAGGCCGGAAGATCGTGGTAGAGAACGGCCGTGCCGTCGCGCTGGAGTACATCCTCAAAGACGAGCCTGTCACCGTCCGCGTCGACCGCGAATTGATCTTGAGCGGCGGCGCGGTGAACAGTCCGCGCTTGATGTTGCTCTCGGGAATCGGGCCGGCCGATGAGCTGAGCAAGATCGGCGTTCCGGTCGTCCACGACCTGCCCGGGGTGGGTAAGAACTTCCAAGACCACATGGATGTCTACCTGACCGCCGCGACAAGTCCAGTCAGCTACAACTCTTCCGACCGGCCCGACAAGGCGGTGCTCGCCGGGTTGCAATACATCACGACCAAGACCGGACCGATCACCGCCTCGGTATGTGAGGCCGGGATGTTCGTTCGCAGCGGCCCTGATGTGGCTACTCCCGACATCCAGATGCACGCCCTGCCGGCGTACGTGATCGATCACGGACGGATGCGGATCAAGGGCCATGGCATGACGATCAACACCTGTCATCTACGGCCGCGCAGTACCGGATCGGTGAGCCTGCACGCCGCCAACCCGGACGACCCACCGGCCATCGATCCGGCGTTCCTCACCGACCCGTATGACTGGGAGAAGTCTTTGGAGGGCTTCCGTTGGGGTCGGGAGATGATGCGCAGCAAGGCGTACCAGCCGTTTGTCCTCAAGGAGTTTCTCCCGTCCGCAGACGTCAAGACCGACTCTGAAATCCGCGAGTACGTCAAGCAGTGGGCCAAGACGGACTATCACCCGGTCGGCTCCTGCAAGCTGGGCGACGACGACCTGGCCGTTGTTGATCAAGAGCTCAAGGTCCGCGGCATGGAGGGTCTCCGGGTGATCGATGCATCGATCATGCCAAAGTTGATCAGCGGCAACACCATGGCCACGTCGACCATGATCGGCGAAAAGGGCGCCCATCATGTGCTGCACGGCCTCACCCCGCCCGACCCGAAAGATGGTCCACTGTGAGTGAATCTGTGCAGGCGGACGTCGGCCGGGTCACAGTGAAGTCGGACTGGGCAGTCGCCACCATCTGCCTGGACCGGCCCCACAAGCACAATGCGCTCACCCCCGAGATGCTGGCGCAGCTCGAGCAGATCCTGATGACCCTCGATTCCGACCGGGACACACGCGTCGTGCTGGTGACGGCAGTCGGGGATCGCTCGTTCTGCGCGGGTGCGGACATCAAACGCTTCAAGGCTTTGCAGCCGCTGGACATGTGGGCGCACTGGACTCGGCTCGGGCACCGGGTTTTCGACCACCTAGCAGGGCTGAGGCAACCGACGATCGCTGCCGTCTCGGGCAATGCGTACGGCGGTGGGTTCGAGCTGGTTCTCGCATGCGACCTGCGGATTCTGGCCGAGGACGCCACGCTTGGCCTGACGGAGGTCGGCATTGGCACACTGCCCGGGTGGGGCGGCACCGGGCGGCTTCGCGACCTGGTCGGCACCGGCCGAGCCAAGGAGTTGATCTTGACCGGCGAGCCGCTGACCGCCGAGCGTGCCCTGGCCTGGGGTGTCGCGAACCAGCTGATGCCCAGGGCACAGGTAAGCGACGCCGCCCATGCCTTGGCCAACAAGATCGCCGCCCGTGCTCCGATCGCCGTACAGATGGCCAAGCAAGCCATTGATGCTGGCGACGCTTACCAGGCAATGGAGCAGATCAGCTCCGCCGCCACCGCTTTCACCGAGGACGCAGCCGAAGGGTTCGCATCCTTCACCGAGAAACGCGACCCGCAGTACCGCGGGGCCTGAACCCAGTCCGCATCAACACCGATCGAAAGCTACTGCTATGACCACGATCACCAGCACCGCCCCGCCCACGATTACCGCCAACATCTGGCCCAACATCGTTGCCGGTCGAGAGATCAGCGGCGGAGGTGTTGAGGTGCTGCGCGACAGTCCAGCTCATGACGTGCGCGTCGCCAGCTACCACAGCGCCAGTGAGGCCGACGTCGACGCCGCCGTCACGGCAGCCCACAAGGCTTTCAGCTCCGGTGCCTGGTCGCAGACACCGGGTGCCGAAAGGGCCGCTCTCTTGCGGCGCGTTGCAGCACGGATTGAAGCAGAACGCGACGAACTGGCCTTGATCGAGACGCTGGAATCCGGCAAGCCGATCTCGCAAGCCAGGGATGAGGTCTCAAGCGCCGCGGGAATCTGGTATTACGCCGCAAGCCTTGCCCAGCACGCGTACGGGGACGCCCACAACGACCTGGGCCCGAACTATCTGGCGGTGACAGTCAAAGAACCGGTCGGGGTTGTCGGGGTTATCACACCGTGGAACTTTCCGCTCTTGATCGTTTCCCAGAAGCTGCCCTTCGCCCTGGCAGTCGGTTGTACGGCCGTGGTCAAGCCCAGTGATCTCACACCCGGCACCACCACCCGCCTGGTCCAGATCTTGCACGACGAAGGCGCGCCCCACGGCGTCGTCAATCTGGTCCACGGCGGTGGGGATGTCGGAGGTTGGCTGTCGGCTCATCCAGGCACCCACATGACCACGTTCACTGGCTCCACCGGCGTGGGTCGCATGGTGGCGCAGGCCGCCGCAAAGGACCTGAAAAAGGTGAGCTTGGAGCTGGGCGGCAAAAATCCGCAGGTGGTCTTCCCCGATGCCGATCTTGACGCGGCGCTGGAAAAGGTGGTCTTCGGCGCGTACTTCAACCAAGGCGAGTGCTGCAATGCCGGCTCCCGGCTCCTGGTGCACGCCGACATTGCGGAGGAGTTCACTGAACGGGTGGTGCAGCGCGCCCAGGACGTCGCCGTCGGGGATCCCCTCGATCAGTCCACCAAGGTGGGGGCGCTGATCTCGGAGAAGCATCTCGGGGTGGTCAGCGGCTATGTTGATCTTGGCCAGCAGGAAGGCGCATCGGTCGCGCTCGGTGGCAGTCAGCTCGACTCGGACCGCGGCCGTTACTACTCCCCGACTGTGCTCGCCGCCGTACCCAAGACTGCTCGAGTCGCCCGGGAAGAGATTTTCGGCCCGGTGCTGTCGGTGGTCCGGTTCGCTGATCTTTCCGAGGCGGTGGAGATCACCAACGCCACCGGGTACGGGCTCAGCGCCGGCGTCTGGAGCCGTGATATTGATACTGCGCTGGGATATGCGCGGGCCACCAAGGCCGGAACAGTCTGGATCAACTGCTTCATGGACGGCTTCCCGGAGATCTCATTCGGCGGCTACGGCGCCTCAGGTATCGGCCGCGAGCTCGGCCGAACCGCAATCGATGAGTACGTCGAGCACAAGAGCACGATCATCCGTAGCGGCGCCCAGGCTCCCTCGTGGGTCGGCGGCGTCGGGGAGAAGTGAGGTAGCGACCGATGTACTGGGCCTCCCGCCGAGTGAGCGAACGTCGCAACCTGTCTTTCAAAGCTGAGACGAGAGCAGCTGCCGGCGCTGCCCTCGAAGTCGCGGCCGGCAAAGTCGAGCGGCTGGCTACTGACCACCCCGACTACTTTCCGCTCTACACCGATCAAGGCCGTTGGAAGCATGGCAAGGAAGCCTGGACCAACTGGTGCGAGGGCTTCCTGGGCGGCCAGATGTGGCTATTCCATGAGCTTGGTCTCGGTGAAGACTGGAGGGTGCGCGCCGAGCACTACAGCAAGCTCGTCGAGGAGCGCCAGTACGACGACCAGGTTCATGATCTTGGGTTCGTGCTCTGTCCGACGTGGAAGAAGTGGTGGGAGCTGACCGGCGACGACACCCGCCGCCAGGTCGTCATCCAGGGTGGCACGACCATGGCCACGCGGTTCAACACCAAAGGCAAGTACCTGCGCTCGTTCCTAGCACCGGATTCGATCTTTATCGACATCATGATGAACGTTGGGATCATTGCTGTCGCAGGGCTGGAGACCGGTGATCAAAATCTAATCGATATCGCTGAGCAGCACTGTGAGACGACGCGCAAGTACCTGGTGCGCGGCGATGGGTCGACCAGCCATGAAGGCATCTTTGATCTTGATTCTGGAGAGTTCCTGCGCCAGACGACCCAACAGGGCTGGCGCGACGATTCCTCATGGGCGCGCGGGCTGGCCTGGTCACTGTATGGGTTCACGTCCATGTACTCCCTGACTGGCAATCCGCACTGGCTGGCCACCGCCCAGCTGACCGCGGACTACTGGCTGGAGCACACGTCCGGCGCTGATCCAGTGCCACCGAATGACTTCGATGAGCCCGATCCGGTACGTCGCTGGGAGTCTTCGGCCGCGGCATGCGCCGCGAGCGGATTGATCATGCTCGCATCTCTGGCTACTGATGATGATCAAGCTCGGCGCTACCACGACCAGGCCGAAGTCACCGTCGCGCGGCTCTGCGAGCCGGAGTTCGTAGCCTACGAGGATGCCTGGGAGGGCGTACTCAAGCACGGGTCGTACCACGAGGCCAAGCAGCTCGGAGTCGACGAAAGCGTCATGTGGGGCGAGTACTTCTTCGTCGAAACACTTGCCCGGGTGGTGCAGGCACCATGACCGCGACGGTCAACCGGCCGCTGCTCAGCGAGCGGCTTGCCAGCAGCAAGGTGATCGCGGTGCTCCGTACTTCCCAGGTCTCCGCCATTGCCCCGGTCTGCGACGTACTCGTAGAGGAAGGCATCCTCAGCCTGGAATTGACCCTCACCACTCCCGGCCTGCTCGATGCTCTCGAGGACTTGGTTGACCGGTACGGGAACAGCGCCGATGTCGGTGTCGGCACCGTTGTCACCGAGTCGGAGGCGCAACGGACCATGGACTGCGGCGCGCAATACCTGGTGACCCCGACCATGAACCTGCCGGTGGTCGATCTCGCC
>JAJTCL010000131.1 GCA_021323255.1 Propionibacteriaceae bacterium
TCGGTGCAGTCGGCACCGCGGATGATGATCGCCCTCAGGTCTTAGTGGACGGCGCGGTGTGGGAGGCTCCCGCGGGGTTCGACCACTTCAGGTCCTGAGCTGTGGCGGTCGCGGCAGCGCCTCGCCGATCCCAACTGAGCGCGGCGTGTGACCCGTCCATCCGGCCATTGATCTTGTAGCCTCCCAAGCATGGCGACCCGCGCGTCTTCCCCACCGCGGCCCCGCAATAGCTCTGGCTCATCCCAGCGTTCAAAACCGCGGTCGAGGGGAAGCAAGAGACCCTCACCAACTGCCAGAGCATCGGCCACTGCTCCGGCCAAGCGGCCTGGCAGCCGCTCGAGGAGCCGCCGCCGTCGCCGTTCCATTTTCGATCAGGTCTTACTCGGTATTGCGGCAGTCTTGGCCGGAGTCGCGCATGGTCTGGGCAATGTGGTGCGACGAATCGGACCTGGCGTGCAGGATGTCGATCCAGCCCTGCGGCGAGACGGCATCGGACTGTTCTTGCTCGGCAGCGCGATTGTCGTCGGGGCGGCAGTCTGGTGGGGGTTGCCAGGCGATGTGGGGCACGCCATTGTCGTCGGTGTCGCGAGCGTCATCGGCACTCTCAGCTATGTAGCTCCCATCCTGTTGGCACTCATGGGCTGGCGGACCCTGCGGCATCCAGAGCGGAATGGCCCGATCGGGCGGCAGGTGATCGGCTGGAGCGCGTTCCTGCTCGGCCTATTGGGCTTGATCAACATTGCTCGTGGGCTGCCGCGGACCAACGAGCCGGAACGACTCCGCGATGCGGGCGGCATCATCGGCTATATCTCTTCCAGTCTGCTTTCCGACCTCCTGACTGCCTATGTCGCGGTGCCGTTGCTGATCTTGCTGCTGCTCTTCGGCGTGATCGTCATCGCCGGCGTTGCCCTGCATCAGATTCCGGAGCGGCTGCGTTCGCTACGCGCCCGGCTGCGACAGAGGCGGGTCGTCATCGAGGGTCAGGTGGTGCCTGAGCTGGAGTACGTCGGCAATCAGGCCTATGAGACTCCGGTGATCAGCGGGGCGGACGATGGAAGCGACAGCAGCGCAGCGGGATCACACGACCGCGAGGCTGAGACAACTTTGGAGTCCCGTCCTACGGTCACGGCCGGATTGCCGCCGGACGTCACGGTGCACGGCACCGACGGCGAGGAGTTGGAGGCTCCGCCGCACACACCGATCCCACAACGCGTGGAGCAACTCCAGCTGTCCGGCGATGTGCAGTATCTGCTCCCCGAGCCGGCCACCCTGAAGCACGGCAGCGTGCACAAGGCGCGTACCAATGCCTCCGACGCCGTTGTGCATCAGCTCACCGAAGTGCTCCTGCAGTTCGAGATCGATGCTCACGTCACTGGGTACAGTCGCGGTCCAACCGTCACTCGATACGAGGTCGAGCTCGGCCCGGCCGTGAAGGTGGAGAAGGTCACCGCGTTGAGCCGCAATATCGCCTACGCGGTGGCAAGCGCCGATGTGCGGATCCTGTCCCCGATCCCGGGGAAGTCCGCTATCGGCATCGAGATCCCCAACAGTGACAAGGAAGTGGTGTCTCTCGGGGATGTGCTCAGGTCGGCCCGCGCGCGGAATGATCATCACCCGATGACGGTCGGTCTCGGCAAAGACGTCGAGGGCGGCTTCGTAGTGGCCAACCTGGCCAAGATGCCACATCTGCTGGTCGCCGGCGCCACGGGATCGGGCAAGTCGAGCTTCGTCAACTCCATCATCACCTCGATCATGATGCGGGCCACACCAGATGAGGTACGGATGCTCCTGGTCGACCCGAAGCGAGTGGAGCTCACCGCGTACGAAGGCATCCCGCACCTTGTGACGCCGATCATCACCCATCCCAAGAGGGCCGCCGAGGCACTGCAATGGGTGGTCCGGGAGATGGACATGCGATACGACGATCTCGCTGCCTTCGGGTTCAAGCACGTCGACGACTTCAACAAGGCGCTGCGGACCGGCTCGATCAAACCCTTGCCGTCCGACGCGGCGAGCACAGCAGACTCGCCCACACCGCTGGACGCAACGCCCAGCCGGGTGCTGACGCCCTATCCCTACCTCGTTGTGATCGTTGATGAGCTTGCTGACTTGATGATGGTGGCTCCTCGCGACGTCGAGGACTCCATCGTCCGGATCACCCAGCTGGCGCGGGCCGCGGGAATTCATTTGGTGCTAGCGACCCAACGGCCAAGCACTGATGTGGTTACCGGGCTGATCAAGGCAAACGTGCCCAGCCGGCTGGCATTCGCAACATCCTCCATGACCGACTCCAGGGTGATCTTGGACCAGCCTGGCGCGGAGAAGTTGGTCGGGCAGGGAGATGGGCTGTTCCTTCCGATGGGGTCCAGCAAGCCGATCCGGATCCAGGGCGCCTGGGTCACCGAGAACGAAGTCAGAGCCGTGGTCGACCATGTGAGCGGGCAGCTCACGCCCACATACCGCGAGGATGTGACGTTGGCATCGGAGGCTTCGGCACGGGTGGCTGAGGACATCGGGAACGATCTGGATTTGGTGCTTCAGGCAGTCGAGCTGGTCGTCACGCTGCAGCTCGGCTCAACCTCGATGTTGCAGCGCAAGCTTCGTGTCGGCTTTGCCAAGGCCGGGCGGCTGATGGACATCCTGGAGACGCGGGGGATCGTGGGGCCATCGGAGGGATCGAAGCCACGCGACGTCCTGGTCACGCCCGACGAGCTGGAAGCGGTGCTGGAGAACCTCAGGGTCGGCTAGACATCGGACCATCGGTCATACTGGGACGGCCATGCATGACTCCGCAGCGTCTGCCGTTCCGGCTGCTCATCGCGGTGTGACAGTGAGCGCCAAGCCGAAGGTGCACCTCGTCACGCTTGGTTGTGCACGCAATGAGGTGGACTCGGAGGAACTCGCGGCGCGCCTGGAGTACGACGGTTTCACGCTCGTGGCCGACCCAGGCAAGGCGGACGCGGTGATGGTCAACACCTGCGGCTTCATCGAGGCGGCCAAGAAGGACTCGATCGACACGCTGCTCGCCGCCGCTGACCTCAAGAAGGCCGGCCGTGCCCAGGCCGTCGTGGCCGTCGGCTGTATGGCGGAGCGCTATGGCCACGAGTTGGCTGAGGCAATGCCCGAGGCGGACGGCGTCCTCGGATTCGACGATTACGCCGACGTAGCCGATCGACTGCGGGTGATCTTGGCCGGGCAAAGGCATCAAGCTCATGTGCCACGTGATCGCCGTTCGCTGCTGCCGATGGCTCCCGCGGCACGGCCAGCTGCTGCCAACGTGGCAACGATCCCCGGGCATGGCTTGATGGATGTGGGCGCCGTGGGACCGGCAAGTGGGCCGCGGGTTTTCCGTCATCGGCTTGACGGCGGCCCGTCGGCTCCGCTGAAGATCGCCTCCGGCTGCGACCGGCGTTGTACTTTCTGTGCGATTCCAGCCTTTCGGGGGGCGTACGTCTCGCGGCAGCCCGGCGAGATCGTCGCCGAGGCGACGTGGCTGGTCGAGGAGGGCGTGCGCGAGGTTTTCCTGGTCAGTGAGAACTCCTCTTCCTACGGCAAGGATCTTGGCGACATCCGCCTGCTGGAGCGTCTGCTGAGCGAACTGGCCGAGCTTGACGGGCTGTCCTGGATTCGGGTCTCGTATTTGCAGCCGGCCGAGATTCGGCCCAGCCTGATCGAGGTCATGACGAGTACGCCGAAAGTGGTTCCCTACTTCGATCTTTCCTTCCAGCACGCCTCAGCGAGCGTGCTGCGCCGCATGCGACGCTTCGGGAGCGCTGATTCCTTCCTGGAGTTGATCAGCTCGATCCGCCGGCTGGCGCCGACGGCAGGAATCCGTAGCAACGTGATCTGCGGTTTTCCGGGTGAGACCGCGGCAGATGTAGATGTGCTGTGCGATTTTCTCGCCGCGGCAGATCTGGACGCTATCGGTGTCTTCGGCTACTCATCCGAGGAAGGCACCGAGTCGCTCCAGCTCGATGGCCAGCACGCGTCGGAGGAGATCGATGCACGGCGTGCCCGGGTGGCAGATCTGGCTGACGAACTGGTTAGCCAGCGGGCCGAGGCTCGGATCGGCGAGAGGGTCCAGGTGCTCGTCGAGGAGGCCGATGGCGAGCTCATCGGTCGCGCCGCTCATCAGGGACCAGAGGTCGACGGTAACGCTCGGTTGATCACTGCTGACCGGCGCATGCGCGGTGACCTGGTGGACGCCGTCGTCGCCGACACCGATGGTGCTGATCTGGTTGTCACTGCGATTTGTGACCAGCGGGCCTCTTTGATCAGTGCGCAGGAACTCACCTCACCATGATCGACGATGAGCATCGACCAGATGCGACATCCGACAAGTCCCGGCCCAGGCCGGACCGCGATGCCCTGGCGCCGAGTGAGACCCATCCGGTAGGCCCGCTGGCCGAACCTGAAACGAGTCCCTGGAATGTGCCGAATGCATTGACCGCGTTTCGCATCGTCCTGGTTCCGGTCTTCGCATGGATGCTCCTGGTCCATCCCCAGGAGACAGGGTGGCGGTTCCTCAGTGCGGTGATATTTACCGTGGCGATCTTGACTGACACGCTCGATGGATACCTGGCACGCAAGCACAACATCATCACCCGTTTCGGCAAACTGGCCGACCCGATCGCCGACAAGGCGCTGACCGGTATGGCCTTCATCGGCTTGTCGATCATCGACGAACTCCCGTGGTGGGTCACGGTCACGATCTTGGTCCGCGAGTGGGGGATCACGATCATGCGTTTCGTGGTGCTCCGCTACGGTGTCATGGCGGCCGGTCGGGGTGGCAAGATCAAGACCGTGACACAGGCGATTGCAGTGATCATGTATCTGCTGCCGTTGCCGCCTCAGGTTCATGTCCTCGCCGTGGTGGTCATGGCGATCGCCTGGTTGATCACCATGGTGACCGGCCTGGACTACGTCCGGGAGGCAATTCGGTTACGACGTCGGGCACACCCGAGGCGATGAGATCCGAGCTAGCCGCAAGGGTTCTTGCAGAGCTGGACCGTCGTGGCCAGACTGTGGCCAGTGCAGAGTCACTGACTGGAGGGTTGGTCGGAGAGCTGCTGACTGAGGTATCCGGCGCCTCGACCAGCTATCTGGGTGGTGTGATCAGCTACGCCACTCGACTCAAGGAAACGCTGGCAGGCGTGGACTCGGAGACCCTGTCCGAACTGGGCCCGGTCGCGGAACGAACCGCTGCCGAGATGGCACAGGGCGTGGCGCAGCGCTGCAACGCTGACTGGGGAATTGCCACCACCGGGGTCGCTGGGCCGGATGCTCAGAACAGCCATCCTGTCGGCCAGGTTTTCGTGGCGGTCAGCTACTCAGCAGGTGATGTGTTGCGAGTCAAGGAACTGTCCCTGCAGGGGGAGCGTGCTGCGATCCGGCAGCAAGCCGCCATAGCTGCCCTGGCGTTGCTGGCCGATGCCCTTGGCCTGGACGCGGGATGAACGACGCGATCATCCCTGAGCGTGGATCAGTCTGGTGTTGTCAGTGAGGATGGGTACAGTTTCCCTATGCGGTCGGAGGAACTCCCGTTGAAGCCGGTGCTGGTGCGCGAGCTCATCGGTGAGTCGCTCCGCGAGGAGCGCGTCTCGCAGGGGAAGACGCTTCGCGAAGTGTCCAGGAACGCTCGCGTCAGTCTGGGTTACCTCTCTGAGGTTGAGCGGGGTCAGAAGGAAGCGTCGAGCGAGCTGCTAGCCGCGATTTGTGCAGCGCTAGACCTGCCGCTCTCGGTGGTCCTCAACGTCGTCAGCGAAAAGATGGCGAGCTACGAACGCGTGACCGCTTTGCCGAATGTGCGGACGATGGCACAGGCTGCCGCCTAGCCCGTCCAATCACTGCAATGCAAGCTGGCACTAGAGGCTTGGCCTGAGCCGCAGCCCTTGGGGTGTCATCCGGAAGCCCGCATTCTGCAGCGCTTCACTCACATGAACCGAACCGAACACATGGGCACCGTCGGCTCGCTCTACCGTCAATTTTCCCAGCAATCCCTGCTGCACTGACCTGGCGAGTGCTGCCGCCGCGGGCGCAAGACGGGCCGAGTCCTCGGTGAACGACAGCAGCGTCTTGCCGCCACGTTCCACGTAGAAGGTCAGAGCGCCGCCGACCAGCACAACCAAAGCTCCCGCCTTGCGGCCGGGCCGGTGACCCTCGCGATCGGGCCAGGGCAGAGCAGCGCCGTACGGATTGGCCGGATCAGATGCAGCGAGCACGACGGCTGCAGGCTCGGCCGGTTCACCCTGATGACGACGCAGCCGATCCACGGCGCCGGTCAGGGCGAACTGAGCCGCACCCAGGCCCTCGACGAAATACCCCCGGCGACATTGGCCCGCCTCCTCGAGTGAGCTGAGCGCCCGATAGGCCGCGCCGAAGCCGCCTTCGGCGTTCTCGGTTAGTACGCTGCCCCGGGTCACCACCCCGTACCGGTCAAGCTGGGCGAAGATGTCCGAGGCCAGACGGTCTGCTGGCGTTGATGATGAGCGCTGCACCAGGGACCAACGGCCTGCAGCGGTCGGCGTGGTGAACCGCGGCGTACGGACCGGCCGGCCGAGGCCTCCGCCGGCGAGCCGCGTGCGATGAGTCCTCGCGATCGGCCGGCTCGGTCTTCTATGAGCTCCGCTGGCAGCGAGGCTGCGCACCGGTGCGAAGGTGTCACCGGTCACCAGACCCGCCCACACCAACTCCCACAAGGCATCGAGGTATTGGGAGCGATCAGCGGCCAGCAATCCCGTCGGCAGCAAGGCGTCGAAGAAGTAGGCACCCCCGCTTGCCAGAGCTGCTAGCAGTTCCTGGCTGCGAAATTGTGAGGGCTCGGCGCCTGGCGCGTGCGGTTGTTGATCCGCGACATACCAGCGCAGCCAGCCGTCGGAATCACCGATCGGCCCGTCGCCGACCCAATAGATCTCGCCTGCTGCAGTCAGCTCATCCAGCATCGAGGAGCTGTAGTCGGCAACCCGCGCTCGCAGGATCATCGACTCCACGGCACTGGCTGGCATCGGGTAACCCGAGAGCTGTTCAATCGTCCCGAGCACGGCATCGACGCCTCGGCCAGGTGAGCCTACGCCCTGCCATTCCGCGAGGAACCGAGCAAATGTGACCTGGTCAACCGGCTCGACTTCCTTACGGAGCAGCGCAAGGGTGCGCCTCTTGATCAATGCCAGAACGTGGCTGTGGCAGTACTGGCGTCGTTCGGTGGCGGCCTCTCCCACCATGTCGAGGAACGAACCGGCGACCAATGTGCCGTGGGCAACCAGTGCGTCGCATGCTGCCTCAACGATCGCGCGCCCCAACCCGTAGCGTCGCGCGATCGTCGAGGCGACGAACGGCCCGTGGGTACGGGCCCAGCGCA
>JAJTCL010000473.1 GCA_021323255.1 Propionibacteriaceae bacterium
CGGGAAGCTTGTCGGCCTTGCTCGGGTCATACCCATAGCCCTCAAGCGCCGGCGGAGGCTCCAGCTTGTCGCGGATGCCGAGGTAGGCCGCCGCCAGCAACCCCGCGATGGCCAGGTAGGGGTTGGCACTGGCGTCACCCAGCCGGAGCTCCAAGCGGGACGCCTTGCCGCGCTCCGGCGGAATCCGCACCATCGCGCTCCGGTTGTCAAGGCCCCAGTCGATGAGCCAGGGAGCGAGGGTGTCGGGACCGAAACGCTTGTAGGAGTTGATGGTCGGGTTGGAAACGGCAGCCAATGCCGGAGCATGGGCGAGCACACCGGCGATCGCCGCCTTGCAGGTCTTGGAGAGCCCGTCTCCGGCTTTCGGGTCGTCGAACAGCGGTTGACCGGCCTCATCCCAGGTGGAGAAATGAATATGGAATCCCGACCCGCCTTCATCATTGAACGGTTTGGCCATGAAGGTGGCCATCTTGTCTTCCTGACGTGCCAGCTCCTGGATGGCGGTCTTGAAGCGGAAGGCTCGGTCGGCGGCATCAAGGGCTTCGGAGTGCCACAGATTGATCTCGAACTGCCCGCTGGAGAACTCGTGGTTCGCCGCCACCACCTCTAATCCGTACGCGGAAAGGTGCCGGAGCGTACGAAGCAACACATTCTCCGGGTCGCCTTTCAAGCCGGCAACGTAGACGTTGCCGGTTGCCTCGCCGTAGCGTTGCCATCCGGTGGGGTTCTTGTCAGTTCGCTCCAGGACGTAGAACTCCAGTTCGGGTCCGACGATCGGCCGCATACCCAAATCGGCAAACTGCTGAATCACCCGCTTCAGCACCATGCGTGGGCTTTCCTCTGACGGCGAGCCATCGGGGTTGTAGACATCGGCTATGGCATGGGCGACACCGGGCTCCCACGGAACGACCTGAATGGTGCTGACGTCGGGAAAGGCGAGTACGTCGGGTAGTCCAGCCTGGAGCCCGCCCTCGATATCAACGACGTCGCCCATCGGAGTCGTCGCGTAGACGGACCGGCAGAAGGCCACGCCGTCCTCGACCGTGCGAGCGAACCGGTTGACCAGAACGTCACGTCCCCGATCGGTGCCGATCAAGTCCGAGTAGCCGACCCGAACGACGTCGATCTTCTGCGTCACGAGCTCGGCAGCAGCCTCCTCCAGGCCGGCCGTGTCGAAATGAGCCACCCGAACCTCCGCACCATTGGTTGAAGTTGCTACGCCTTGCAGCCTACTCAGCAACCGAGCAGTCGTTTGGGCCCGAACAGTATCGCGTTTGCCGCGATGCTGACAAGTGAGCCAGAGCAATGACGATTGCGGAGCACGAGCCGCGCCGAGTACCGTACGGATCCAAACGATCTCACCTCTTCCGGCCCACAGGAGCGCTGCATGACCGACGTCAAGGGTTTCTTCTACCCACGGACCGCGAGCGGCCGGTCATCGCTGATCCCCTCACCGCCCTGGTACTACTCGGGCGATCTCCTCACCGTTGAGTACCGGAGCGACCCAGCTCGAGTGGCCGACCTGCTGCCGCCTCCGCTGTCCCTCGCGGAGGAGGATCCGGGCGCAGTTGCCCTGATCTGGGCGGACTGGCAGTCCTGCTCATCATCCCGCGAAGAGCTGTTGGACCCGGTCCGCTCGCAATACAAAGAGGCCTTCGTCGTCGTACGGTGCAGCTTCCAGGGCCAGACATTCTCCCGTTGCGTCTACATCTGGGTCGACAAGGACTTCGCCATCGGGCGCGGCATTCACCAGGGCTATCCGAAGAAGCTGGGTTCTATGTGGCAGACCCGGCCGCACCCATTCCCGCAAGGTGCACCACAGATTTCCGCTGGCGGAGTATTCGGTGCCACCCTCGCGGCCGGCGACCGGCGCCTCGCCGAGGCGGTGCTGACGCTGCGCGAGGAATCGGAGACCAATGGCTTCGTCAACTCCCACAAGATGGCCCACCACCGGATCTTTCCGGGCATCGCGTCCGGTGCTCCGGACGCCTCGGTGCTCCGGACGCCTATGCCGAGCTGATCGAGTCGGGCGCCAGTGAATTCGAAGCCGGTCAGGCCTGGTCCGGCGACGCGGAGCTGCGGCTGTTCGACTCACCCACCGAGGAGCTGTCGAACCTGAGCGTCGAGGAGATCATCGGTGGTTACTACCGGCAGGTCGGTGTGGTCTGGAACGGTGGCCGCACACTCGCCACCCTCACCTAGCATGGCCGTCATGCCCGATCGCCACACCCTCGCCGAAACCGAGAGGGCGATGACCGCACACGTCAGCGACCTGCCACTCAACTTGCCGGCCGCGGCCGCGGTGTCGAGCCTCTACCGAGCCGCAAATGCAGTTCGGGTACATCTGACGAATTCGGTGCTGCGGGAGCACGGCCTGACCTGGACAGGCTTCGTCGTGCTCTGGGTGGTGTGGATCTGGGACGGGATAGAGACCCGACATGCCGCAGAAAATGCGGCGATCTCCAAGGCCACGCTTACCGGGGTCGTCAAGACCCTGGAAGCGCGCGGGCTGATCATCAGGCGGGTGAGCGATGCCGATCGGCGATTGGTCAACCTCGAGCTGACACCGAGAGGCCTGGCGTTGATGAAGGAGCTGTATCCGGTCTTCAACGCTGCGGAGGCCGAAGTCGTGGCCGGCTTGTCGCCGAGAGGCTTGGCTCAGCTGACCAACAGCCTCCGTTCGATCGTCACCGAGCTCGAGACCAAGCCAACCGCCATCGTGACCGACGCGGAGGCTAGCTGAGCGCATGCACCCTGGGCCACCCGCGCGCTTCGTCGAGCCTCAGTGCACATGTTCAGGCGCGGCGTGTCGGGCGCGGGCTTCCGCGGCTGCCACGAAATGCCGGAACACCGCAGCCTGTACCGGATCCGTCGCGGCCGAATCCTCCGGATGCCACTGGACGCCGAGGTACCAGCCTGCATGATCTTGTAACGTCACCGCTTCGATCACTCCGTCACTGGAATACGCGGCCGGTGTCAAACCAGCTCCCAGCCGGGCGATGCACTGGTGGTGATAGCAGGAGATGGCTGTCTTACGCCCGACGATCTCACCCAGTGGGGAAGTCTCGTCCACTTCAAGATCATGAACTCGGTTCCGGTGGTTGCCGACCGTGTCGTCCATGTCCTGAACCAGGTCGCCTCCCAGCGCAACGTTGACAATCTGAGTGCCGCGGCAGATCGCCAGCAGCGGCAGCTGATCACTCAGCGCGACGCGCGCTACGGCAAGATCAAATGCATCTTGCTCCTCATCGACCCCGTACTGGGTCGGATGGGGCTGCTGCCCAGACCACCGCGCGGCGACGTCCCCGCCACCCGGCAGCAGCACACCGTCAGCAAACCAGATGCGCTCCCGAGCGGCCTCGACATCGATCGTGAGGTCCGGCGCGTACGGATGCACCACGACCGGTTCGCCGCCGGC